>CAZDMX010000238.1:0-4453 GCA_964506085.1 uncultured Thiothrix sp.
ACAATGCCAGTATATTTTTTTTATCGAATTAATTAGTAACTTCAATAAGGAAAGGTTTTTAACTTGGAGTCCTTGGAAGATTAACCGTCATGCTGCTCTAATAAGCCATTCTTATTTAACACTTCCAAGAAAAGATTTAATTGCTTTGCCTCTCGTTTCTTTTTACGGAGATTCCAGAAATGTAATCCCGGGTTTTTGGTATGAGTATCGCTATGAGTGATTTTTTTTAATAAATCTTGCTTAAGTATTCCTTCTTTTAATAGTTTTAGGGCTTGTATGCCAAGTTCATCTACATCTATAGCTTTTTGTAGGAAAGTAGGTAAAAAGCGTGAATGTTTGGCATATCGCCAACTTAAAGGCGAAATAGTGATTGGTTTATTCCAGTCAATTTTAACAATATGATGAGTGTTTATATCTGTATTGATCCAGTCATTAATCAATAACAAGTAAAACTCTTGATAAAAAGGGTCTATTTTTTTTATGAAACTAAGGCCTCCGCTATTAGCAACTCGTTGACAAGATTGCTTCAACAGCTCCATGTAATCAATGGATGCGGGGAAGATTTCAGAAAGTATGAGTACAGCTGCTTTACTAACAGGATGGGTCAGTTTAATAAAAACATTCGGGTCAATATTTTGAACGTGATTCTGATAGAATTTACAAGGTTTTTCATTATTAAGCTGCACTGATTTTTTGCTAGCGAGACTTCCTCGATAGGCAAGCCCTACCATGTGCTCTGCTGTGAATTCGCTACGTACATTCTGACTGTTGTGGCATAGCAGTGAGCGGCGAAAACGCTGATTAATCATAAAGTCCATGTATTGAAGCTTTTCGAACCGATCATCTATTTTTTTGAGAAACGCATTGCGTTGTTGACCCAGAATGAGAGGGTTATCAAATGCGAGTAATGCATCGCTAAGGTATTGTAGAGCGTGACTGTTAGCTCTAGAAATAAAGTCTGTAACGTATAGTGGGTTGTTATTAGTTTCTAAAAACTCGTGATAAAGATATTCTCCTGATTGTTTTTCCAGTATTGAAATTCGTTTTACATAATAATCAGAGAATTCATGATCTGCTGTTTTGAAGAATTTTTTGAAGTAGCTTAGCGATCTGGGGATCATGTTAATTTCTTCTTCTGGTGTCTCGCATTGATTACAATACAGTTTCATTGCATCACGAATCACCATCTGTGCATGCCAGCCGGGATAGGTGTTATAGCTTATGTAGATTATTCCGTTTTCACTGAGTAGTGATTTTGCCGTGCTTAGAATCGTTTGTTGTAACTCGTGTGTTACCCATGAAAAAACCCCATGCAATATAATGTAATCAAACTTTTCATGTTTTTCATGTTTTTCATATAAGGTATCAAGGTCGGCAATATCTTTAACGTGTAGCTGCACATTCTTTAAAGCCAAGGAATCAATCATTTGCAAGCCAGCTTCTATCTGAACAGCTGATAAATCAATGCCAACAAACTCACTCTTGGGCCAATGGAATGCCATAGGAATAATATTGTTGCCCTCGGCACAGCCAATATCCAAAACACGGCAAGCCTCGGGAGCAGCCGTTTCAAGACCATATAGCTTTGCTAGCCCAGCCAGATGAGGCAAATAGGTATAAGAGATGGGCAGCGACTCATAGGGAATACTGTTGTAACTGGACATAGCGCTTAGTTATTAGTTACTTTATTCATTTAATTAGTATAATCGAATACATGAATTATAAAAGGTTAGCTAGGTAGCGATATGACAGAATATGCGATTGGTGATATTCAGGGGTGTTATGGCGCATTGATGCAGCTATTGGATAAATTACATTTTGATCCTGCTAAGGATAAAATATGGCTGGCGGGGGATATAGTAAGTCGTGGTGAAGATTCCCTTGCAGTATTGAGGTTGGTGAAAAGCATGAATAGCTCAGTGAAATGTGTATTGGGTAACCATGACATATCGTTGATAGCTATGCATCATGGTTTACTAAAACCTCATCGTTCTTTAAAGAAGATACTAAAATCCCCTGATCGTGAAGAGCTGATTAGTTGGTTATCAGCACAACCTCTTATTCAGGTCGATAAGTCACGTAAAATCTGTATGACACATGCAGGTTTACCTCCTCAATGGAAAGTGAAAGCAGCTATTAAATATGCCGATGAAATTCAGCAAAACTTACAAAGTGATGAGGTGAGCGTCTGGTTGAAAAATGTATACGGTAATACACCTGAAAAATGGAAAAAATCACTAACCGGGTATGACCGGCATCGCTACATTCTCAATGCATTCACGCGTATGCGTTTTTTAAGAAGTAACGGGTCATTAACCTTTACCAATAAACAATCGCCCAAGGCACAGAAAAAATATAAGCCTTGGTTTGAACATGCAAAGCGTAAAAATAGTAATTACTGTATTCTATTCGGGCATTGGGCTAGCTTAGGTTTTTATCAAGGAAACAACGTGATAGGATTAGATTCTGGATGTGTATGGGGCAACCGTTTAAGTGCGGTTAAACTAGATGATATTAACAAAAAAACCACGTCCAATTCTTCTACACAAGCAATATCCGTTTCGTGTAAAAAAGTGAATATAGGGGGAAAGCATGTCTGATGAGAAACCTGTATCACTGATTGGAACAGTGGTTATACCCATAAAAGTACAAGGCAAGGAAACTGATTTTCATTGCCAGGTAACTGCACCTGGACCCAAGGTCGAGGTTGAGGAGCTGGAAAAAGCGCTGATAAGAAATCGTGAGTTACTAGACAACTCGCATAAAGCCATGGTTGATAATCTAAAAAAAGACTATTTTGATCGTGCCGCTCCCTGGTTGTTAAACTATGAAGGCCCCGTACAAAACGCACTGACTGCTCGGTTTAATATTAATGTATTGATTCCTCTGATCAATATCAGAGGAGGGGAAGCTGAGTTTACTAAACTGGAGGCTTGGCCAGTAAAAAAACATATTGAAAAAATGATGGTGAAAGCTGAAAAAGGAGCGCTTGAGTATCAAATTGTTAAGGCCGCTCCCTTTAATTATGCTTTCGCCATTTTCATGATCATTGCAGTGTTTGTTATTTTATATATCACTATATGAAGAGCCTATTACTCCGTCACGTACCCGATAAGCATACAAAAAACCTCCTCAATTCGAAAACTCCTTTAGCAGCCTGTATGCTTTCATCCTAAAAAACGCAGTTGGAACGTAGCGAGAATGACTAGAGTGCTGAAGGTAAAGGAATTTCTGGAAAATTTTGGCTTTATTCGTAGTCACTCTACGGGTGAAGTCAGAATTTTCCAGAAAACCTTTAGATTCAGTGCTATAGGCATTCGCAGTAGTTTCAACTGCGTTTTTTAGGTTCATGCAAAGGTCAATATTTATTCGTTAGGAAATACCTATGAGCTATCAGGTTAAGATTGACCCTAGTGGACACACTATGGAGGTCGAAAAAGAAGAGCTTATTCTGGATGCAGCATTGCGTCATGGTATTTCTTTTCCTTATGGTTGTCGCAGTGGTGTGTGTGGAACCTGTCTAGGCAAGGTACTGGAAGGAAAGGTTTCGTATCCTGATGATTTTCCTATGGGGCTTTCTGAAGATGATCATGACAAAGGGCGTGCTTTATTTTGTCAGGCAATAGCGGAATCTGATCTGTTAATAGAAGTGGCCGAAATTGATGCGGTTAGTGATATTGAAATTAAAACATTACCGGTAAAGATAGTTTCATTAAGAAAGCTTTCACCGGATGTGATGGAGGTTTTACTGAAGCTGCCTGAGACAGAACGTATGCAGTTTTTGGCTGGACAGTACATAGATATTCTCTTATCTATGGGTAAGAGAAGAGCATTTTCATTAGCAAATGCTCCTTTTAATGATGAATACCTTGAGCTGCATATTCGGCATGTTAAAGGTGGCGCTTTTACAGGTCAGATTTTTAACGAACTAAAAGAGAAAAGTTTATTACGGATTGAAGGGCCACATGGGAGCTTTTTTCTGCGTGATACAGATCGCCCAAAAATCATGATGGGTGGAGGAACGGGCTTTGCACCTTTGAAAGGTATGATTGAACAACTCATTCAGGAGAATACACAGCTACCTATTTATTTGTACTGGGGGGTGCGTTCTAAGATAGACCTTTATCATAAAGAACTAGCGGAAAAGTGGGCATTTCAGCATAAAAATATCCATTTTATTCCCGTTTTGTCAGAACCTGATGATACCGATAATTGGCAAGGTGAAATGGGTTTTGTTCATGAAGCAGTTGTCAGGGATTTTGCCGATATGTCGTCTTTCGACGTTTATATGAGTGGTCCTCCGGTGATGGTCGAAGCCAGTGTTGCTGCATTTAAAGAAGCGGGATTAAGTGATGACCATATGTATTCGGATTCCTTCGAATATAGTAAGGACACTCTTTCAACCTAAAAAACTCAGTTGAAACTACTGCGAATGTCTATAGCACTGAATCTA
>CAZDMX010000239.1:0-4435 GCA_964506085.1 uncultured Thiothrix sp.
ATAGTGAATCCTCGACGCATAGGCAGGTTTGGCACACAGCTGTTTATGCAGGGTTGTATTAGCCCCTTTGTATCTATCAGGAAGCATGTCTATTAACCCAGGGAAATGGGCAAACAGTTCACTGAGTTGTTGCTGGCTATGCTGCTGATCAATCATGGATAAATACGCCAGCATTGGAGAAACACCGTGTAGCAGTTCTAATGCATGGTAAGTGCCATTAAAAGGCATACCCGCCAAAAACAACTGCATGTCATGTTTGTTAATCAGTAAATGGGTAAACCTAACGGATTTTTGTAACGCCTTAAGTGCAATAAAGCCCCCCGTTGAATGAGCCACAATCTTTACGGGTAACGATTGGTATTCATCCGCAGACAAATTAGCGCGTACTTCTGCTATAAACTTATCAGCGTTATCGTCTGTTGAAAGCCTCCAGTCATAACGAAAAGCCATAATGAGCTGATGATGTTCTTGTTCCAGATAGGAGGCAAATGCCTGGTAGCGACTATCCACCCAGCCACCGACTTGCACGCTGTGTTTATCATCACTTTCAATACTCAAAAGTTCGAGTTTCCCCGCAGCAATTTTATCGCTTTGCAGCCATATTTTTTCACCATCTACCAATAGATAAGAGCCTGCAAAGCCAGGGATAATGATAGTAATGCCATTTGGCTTGGGAGTGACCGCTAAGGTAGCAGCTCGATCATCACGTCTATCTCCACGTGAGGTTTTTGATTCTCGCTCAGTATCACCTCTCAATGATGAATACAGCCTGTTAATGGTTAGCGGGTTATTAAAATATGAAAAATGATTTACATTGCTATTAGTATCAAGAAAATAACTGACTGGCTGGGTACGTTGCAAACCGCCTTGCATGGATTCAGACTCAACGACAAAATCATTCTTTTTCCAGTAATAAGAATTCGTTAAAGCAACTAACAAGGTCTGGCGTGACAAACCATCCGCTTGTGCATTCCCTGCTATCACCGTCAAGGGAGAGTCTATTTTTCTACCATAATCATTGAGTAAACGAATGAACCCCTTATCAGGTATCATACTTTCTAGCCCAGGTAACTCAGTCATCTGTAGGCGTTTCTTCGCTGCTGCAATAGCAACAGTTTTTATAACACCTACTGCAACCCCTAGAGCAATATTAGAAAAGCCAGCCAATAACTGTGCTGCTGTTGCCAACACACTCAGGTAGATATCCAGACGACCACTCGCCAGTGTGGTTCCGCGAATGGGGCAAGCTACACGTACAAAGCGTTCGACCTTAGGAGATTTGAGCTTTAAGTGCTTGTTGAGTTGTTTCAGATCATTGATGAGTTCATCGGGAACACTTTCATCATAGGCCGAAGCAAAGCGTTTAATATCTGCCTTAGAAAGCAGGTCTTGATCCTCTTCACTTTTACTTCTTTCCGCATTAGATAAACACAGTAATTCAGCAACCAAACCACCACGCGAATGGGAGACCAGATGAACGGCCTGCCCTTTTGCTAAAGACTGTAACAAATCAATTGTATTTCGAGCTGGGCTTTTGGTAAAAGTGTCGTGCTCTAATGCATAGACACGACCATTATAATGTGTGTCAATAAAATCTAGCCAACCCTGGCGATTACTATTTTTACTTGCCGACTGATTCTCATCCTCAAGCCACAAATCACTAAAGCTTCCACTGGTGGAAGAGGCTGTTCCATGAATAAAAATAAGCAACGGTTGTTCATTTTTAGGGATCACCCGATGCGGCTCGATTTTTCGTTGCCATTGTTTGGCAGAATGATTCCACTGTAACAAGCCTTCTTTGCCCATATGCAGCTTAGATACAAAATGCTCAGCTAACGAATCGACGATTGCGGATGGTGAGCTGGCATTAAATTGCTTAGTCCAATGAATCTCAGGAAAGCTAATTGATTTAATGAGGTCTACTATAAACCCTCGGGAAGTATTCCTCTGAACCATGCCACCCAAAAGAGAGGAAGATGATAGTTCCAGTGAATTGCTGTCTTGCTTTGCTGTTCTTGACCAGCTATTCGTTTTTGGCTTGATCAACGACTGCAATTCATCCAGACGCATGTATAAAACGCCACCATCAGCCATTTCAAGCTCGACAATCTGGTCATCTTCAAACTCTACAACAATTGAAGATGCACTATTTCCTCTCGCCGTGTGAAATGCATAGGTAGATTTAGCACTAATACTAAAAAGCTTTTTACTCTGTTCATTGATTAAATCAATGGAGGAAGCTTCAATGCTTGATGCATTATCATCAGCATTATCATCAGAACTAGCACTACCGTTAGCATCACCACGTGAAATAGTGGCAACGGGACTTGCAAAAAGGGTCAGTTGAATTTTAGCCACTTGTGCCTCTCTTACTCGCTAAGGGACGTGCATGGAATAACTTCGACAACTATAACCCTAAAAAACGCAGAATTATTGTTTCAGATGAGGGGGTCTCCATGCGTTACCTGTCATACTAAGTGATAGTGTTATCTCGTAAAAGAGAAAAAGCACTTTGCGTTTCAGGTCTAACACCCCGCCAAATATAAAAAGATTCTGCTGCTTGTTCTATTAACATGCCTAAACCATCTAAGGACATGGGTACTCCTAGTTCGGTTGCCCATTGCACAAAGGCAGTAGGATCATTTGAGTACATCATATCGTAGCAACACTGAGCTTTTTTGATACAACTTTCTGAAACAGGAGGCAAGTCTCCTGTCAGGCTTGCAGCAGTTCCATTGATAACAATGTCGAAGTTGGTATCGGGTATAGCATCAAAACCACCTCCTGCAAGGTTTCCTGAAAAGCCTCCTAATGAACTAAAAAGCTCTGCTAATTGATCTGCTTTTGCTGCTGTTCGATTGGCAATAAACAACTTGGCGGGTTGTTTTTCAAGGAGAGGTTGTAGCACTCCACGTACTGCACCCCCTGCCCCCAAAATTAAGATATTTTTACCCGCTAACGGTAGGTGATGATTGGTTTGCAGATCAGTAACCAGACCGACACCATCCGTATTCGTACCATAGATAGTGCCATCATCACGTGCCACTAATGTATTTACTGCACCTGCCTGTTTAGCGTAATCACTCAGCTGGTCACATAACTCCCAGGCTTCTTGCTTGAAAGGTACGGTCACATTCAAGCCCCTACCCTGCTCGTGCTGAAAAAATGTCAGCACCGTCTTGCGAAAACTGTCTAATGGAGCGAGTAGTGTTGTATATTCAACATCCTGACGGGTTTGTTGCGCGAATAACGCATGAATCTGTGGAGATTTACTGTGCTTAACAGGATTACCAACAACGGCATATTGATCAGTCACTTCATCTCCTTCAACCACTGTGCTACTTGTTTTGCATAGTATGTCAAAATAGCATCTCCACCTGCTCGCTTCATAGATACTAGTGCTTCTAAGACACACGCTTTTTCGTCTATCCAGCCATTTTGTCCCGCAGCTTTTAACATGGCGTATTCACCACTTACCTGATAAATAAAAGTAGGCACTTTAAACTCATCTTTAATGCGTCGAACAATATCCAGATACGGTAGACCGGGTTTAACCATGATCATATCTGCGCCTTCACTAATATCCAAGGCAACTTCCGTTAGTGCCTCATTGGTATTAGCTGGATCCATTTGGTAGCTATATTTATTACCTCCAGCAAGGTTAGCAGCAGAACCTACTGCATCTCTAAATGGCCCGTAAAAACTAGAGGCGTATTTAGCAGAGTAGGCAAGTATTTTAGTATTAGCATAGCCATTCTGTTCAAGTATTTCTCGAATGCTACCCACACGTCCATCCATCATATCTGATGGCGCAACAATATCTGCTCCAGCTTCTGCGTGTGATAAGGCCTGTTTTACAAGTGCTGCAACGGTTCTATCATTTTCTATATAACCATTGTCATCCATCAATCCGTCCTGACCATGCGATGTAAATGGATCAAGTGCTACATCTGTTATTACCCCTAATTCCGGAGTTGATGACTTAACCGCCCGAACAGCTCGTTGGGCTAAGCCCTCTGGATTATAAGCTTCTTCAGCGTCGTCGGATTTTACTGCTGATGGCGTAACAGGAAAAATTGCAAGTGCCGGTATTCCCAGTTCAACTAATTGCTTAGCTTCTTCAACCAGCAAGTCTATCGACATGCGTTCTACGCCGGGCATTGAGGATATTTTTTCGCGCGTGTTCTCTCCTTCAATCACAAATACAGGGTAGATAAGATCATTGGTAGTAAGAAGAGTTTCACGCATTAATCGACGAGAGAAGTCATCTCTACGCATTCGACGTGGACGTGTAAAAGGATAAGAGGTTTGTGTTTTAGCCATAATAAGCCCGCAGAGTCAAAGAGTGAGGATTACATTATTACTTCAGGAACAAAAATTCTGCGCCATAATTGTTCAACTTATTCCATGCACGTTCCTAAGCACTACCATTAAG
>CAZDMX010000240.1:0-4409 GCA_964506085.1 uncultured Thiothrix sp.
CGCAGTTGAAACTACTGCGAATGCCTATAGCACTGAATCTAAAGGTTTTCTGGATGGTCACTAATTATTTTCGCTGAGCGTTGCTAATTGATCTGCCTGGTATTCATTAATTAATGGCTCAATAATATGCCCAAGATTACCATTAGTAATTTCATCTAGTTTATACAAGGTAAGGTTTATTCGATGATCAGTAACGCGACCTTGAGGATAATTATAAGTACGAATACGCTCTGAACGATCACCACTACCCACTAGGCTTTTCCGCGTTTCGGCTTGTTCAGCATGTTGTTTTTCTCGTTCTGCTTCATATAGCCTTGATTGTAATAGTGACATAGCTTGAGCTTTGTTTTTATGTTGAGAACGACCATCCTGACATTCCACAGAAACGCCAGTAGGAAGATGAGTTAAACGCACCGCAGAATCTGTTTTATTGACATGCTGCCCACCTGCGCCCGAAGCACGAAAGGTGTCTACACGTAGGTCTGACGGCTTGATTTTGGGAGCTTGAACTTCATCAATTTCTGGCATAATGGCTACTGTAGCAGCAGAAGTATGTACGCGGCCTTGAGTTTCTGTTTCTGGAACACGTTGTACTCGATGCGCACCCGATTCAAATTTAAGCTTGGAATAAACATTAGTACCAATCACACGGCTAATGATCTCCTTGTAGCCACCATGATCGCCTTCATTCTGACTCACGACTTCCATTTTCCATTTCTGGTTTTCTACAAAACGGGAATACATTCGAAATAAATCACCTGCAAAAATAGCCGCTTCATCCCCACCCGTGCCTGCACGTATCTCAAGAAAAACGTTACTGGTGTCGTTAGGGTCTTTGGGTAGTAGATGTTTTTGTAAGCTGAGTTCGAGTCCTTTTAATTTATCACCGGCTTCTTTGATTTCTTCTTGAGCCATTTCTTTAAGTTCAGGATCGCTGAGCATTTCCTGAGCTGTTTCCATATCTTCAGAAACTTGTTGAAACTGTGTGAATTCTTTGATCAAAGGATCAAGCTGGCTATATTCCATAGACAAGTTACGGAACTGATTCTGGTCACTAATAACATCAGGATCAGAAAGTAGCGCTGCTATTTCTTCAAAGCGTTCAGATAGATATTCAAGTTTGGCGTAGATGGATTCTTTCACTGTTTTTATTTCTTCAAGTTGAGTAGATTGCGCGCTGCATCAAGCAATTCGAGATCACCACTATGAGCGGCTTTATTCATAGCGGCTGTTGGTGCGTGAGATAACTTATTCGTTAGTGTGTGCGCGAGGAATTCTAAGGTATCCTCGGCGGATTTACCATTGCGTAGTAATTTCAGGGCTTTTTGCAAAGTTTCTTCTTTCAATGATGTTGAGTTAGCACGATATTCGCGGATGAGTTGCAACTGCCCCTGGGCGCGTAACCAGTCCATATAAGCGCTAACCTCTTGCTCAACCATCTGTTCTGCTTGATTTGCCGCAGCCTGTCGTGATTGCATGTTCTCTTCAATCACGGATTGTAGATCATCAACCGTATAAAGATACACATCATCCAGGGTGCTAACTTCTGGCTCAATATCTCGTGGTACGGCAATATCAACCATGAACATGGGTTGATGGCGACGAGTTTTTAGTGCGCGTTCTACGCTACCTTTGCCAATGATAGGGATTGGAGCGGCGGTTGACGAAATTACGATGTCTGCCTCATGTAAACGATCTGCAATGGATTCTAGTGCGATAGCTTCTCCACCAAACTCAGTGGCTAGGTGTTTTGCTTTATCAACGCTTCGATTGGCAACAATGACGTGACCAATGCCATTACTATGTAGATGGCGGCCTACTAACTCAATGGTTTCACCTGCCCCCACCAGCATAGCTGTTTGTTTATCTAACTGGGTAAAAATTTGCTTGGCAAGGCTTACTGCTGCATACGCAACGGAAACTGGGTTGGCTCCAATAGCTGTTTGTGTGCGAATTTTCTTTGCAGTAGTGAAAGAATATTGCATAAGCCGGTTTAGTACTGAGCCTGTGGTGTTGTGCTTCAGTGCCTGGCTATGTGATATTTTCACTTGTCCCAGTATCTGCGGTTCACCCAATACCATGGAATCTAATCCACTGACTACACGTAAAATATGTTTAACCGCACTGGCGTCATGGTGGGTATATAAATAGGTTGCCAGTTTTTGTGGATCAATTTTGCGGGATTGAGCTAGCCATCTGATAAGTTTTGATGACAGGTTCTCGTTAGTGTGGCTTGCAAGATAGAATTCAGTACGGTTACAGGTTGACAGGATAACCCGTTCAGGCGCAATGCTGCCTACAGCCTCAAGCGCCTGTGAAATTTCGTTAGGTGGGAAGGCAATCTTCTCACGTATATCAATCGGGGCTGTATGATGGTTAACGCCAATAACAAGAATGGGCATCTAGGAAATACTATTTTTTAAATTAAGACATGAATTTTCTGTCAGCTGTGCAAGGATTACAAGCTGATTGGATAACTTTATCTAATTATTTCCTTAAAGGTAGTGATTTTGTGTAAAATGGAAGCTCTTTTCACACAAATTGAAGTATTGATACCTCAGTTTTTATAAGGGGAGTGATGACGGGAGTGATAACAAGGTTTATGTCAGTATTAAAGCTCGGATTTGCAGTGACTGCTGTAGTGTTTTTTAATGCCTGTTCTCATGACAGTGAAAGTATTTCAACCTCAACCTCTTCATCTTCTGATTTAATACCAGAATTCTCAAGTCTTTATAGTGAGCAAATTTATCACGTTCTACAGGCTGAGTACCATTATCATCAACAGGACTACAAGCAAGCTAGTCAGGCTTATAATAACCTCTTAATGATTCGTGCCGATGCAAGTGTAGCTAAACGTGCGACAGAATTGGCTATTCAGGTTGATGATTATCATCAGGCACTAATCGCTGCTGAGCAATGGAAGTTACTTGAACCCGACTCTACTGATGTGAATCAGTTTCTAGTGTTGCTCTATCAGGAAAAAAAGAACTATAAAGCCTCAGCAGAAACTTTGGCAGAGCTGATCAAGTCTTATCCTGCTGGAGAATCTAAATCACTCGATATTGCCGTAGCACTACTTGAACAGCAAAAAGATGCACAGCATGCATTCCATACGTTTAAACATTATTTACAAGAAAACGAAACTAGTAAGAGAGCAGATGCTTTTACTTACTACCTGGGTTTGTTTGCGATGAAGGCAGAACTGTTTGCCGAGGCAATTAGCGCTACAGAAAACTTGGATCAGATTGAAGATAAAGAGATACAACGTAAAACAGCATTGCTTCGAGTTAAGGCTTATACCTCGTTAGATAAGCCTGAACAGGGATTAAAAGTATTAAAGAAGCTTATTGCAGAAGCGGCAGATCCTGTTACCAAGCAAAACTATGCGCGATTTATGGCATCGTTAGGCCAGACTGAAAAAGCGCTGGGGTTATTGGAACAAGTTTACGATAAGCATCCTGATAAAGCTGAATTGCTACTGGATATAATTTCTATCAGTCTAAAGGGTGAGAAATACCAGAAAGCATTACCTTTTGTTGATAAATTACAAAAAATTAAGGGTCAGGAAGATTTAGCTCGTTACTATCGAGGTTTAGTCTTTGAGTCGCAAAATAAATTTTCACAGGCTCTAAGCGAATACACATCTATTGAAGAAGAAAATCAGTCTATCCAAACCTACACTAGAGTGGCGGCTGCTTTATCAGAGGTAAAAGGTTTACAGAATACTTTGTCCTATTTGCATAAACTACAGCGGGAAAGTGGTATAGATATTAATTTGCAAGAGGAGTTATATCTTCTTGAAAGTGAAATTTTACGCAAGCATGGCCGTTATGAACTGGCATTGAAGGCTAATAAAAAAGCTGCCAAGTTATCGCCAATGGATTTGAACATTCTTTATTCACAAGCATTGTTATATGAAGATGTAGACCAGATAAAAAAATCAGAGGAAACCTTGCAGAGTATTCTGCAAGTTGATAGTAACCATTCATCTGCATTGAATGCTTTAGGGTATATGCTATCAGTGCATACTACGCGTTATGATGAAGCCTATAAGTATATAAAAAAGGCTTATGATTTAAAGCCTAATGATCCGGCGATTTTAGATAGCTTAGGTTGGGTTTCTTATCGAAAGGGAGATTTACAAGGAGCTGAACGGTATTTGCGAATTGCTTATCAGAAACTTCAAGATCCCGAAGTAGCTAGTCATCTTGTCGAAGTGCTTAGTAAACAAGGTCAGCAGGAAGAAGCGGCTAAATTATTACACGAGATGTTGCTGAAGTATCCAGATAATAAACAGTTAATTGAGATTAAGAGTATTATTAATCAAAAACACGATTGATTAACCTAAAAAACGCAGTTGAAACGTAGCGAGAATGACTAGAGTGCTGAATATAAAGGAATTTCTGGAA
>CAZDMX010000241.1:0-4409 GCA_964506085.1 uncultured Thiothrix sp.
CAGGCTTCGTGCCATATTTCCTGCACCGATAAAAGTTAAGATTTTTTCCATCAAGGTTTCCTCTTAGGGTACCTCTATTAATTAGGATTTTCGTTTGAGTTCAAGGCGGATTGATTTTAAGAACCGCAATGTACAAAGGGTACATGAGGATCGGAAAAATTGATCCAACGCCGAAATCGGACGAAAGGCAATTAATAGAGGTGCCTTTTAGTCTCGCTGTCCAAAAATCGCAGTGCCGATGCGTACAATACTTGCACCTTCTGCAATAGCCGCTTCCATATCACCCGACATACCCATCGACAAGGTATCTAAATTATAGCCTTGCTTATTCAATCCTTCCATTGCTTTACGTACTTTAGCGAAACTCAGTCGTTGTTGTTCAAAATCATCAGTAGCTTGCGGTATCGCCATAAGTCCGCGTAGCACAATACCATGAAGTGAGTGTATGCTTTCTGCCAAATCTGGGAGTTCATTGAGTGACACACCTGATTTGCTACTTTCGTTGTCAATATTCACTTGTAAACATATATTAATGGGGGGCTTTGAGTCAGGCTTTTGGTCACTTAAACGATGGGCTATTTTGTAGCGCTCAATAGAATGTACCCAATGTGCTGTTGCCGCGATGATACGGGTTTTATTGGATTGAATAGGGCCAATAAAATGCCACTCAACATCAGCGTGTTGTCCACTTTTTTGTAACTGCTGTGCCTTTTCATGCATTTCTTGGGCATAGTTTTCACCAAACTGACGATGCCCGCATTCGATAGCTTGTTCGATAGCACTTAGCGGATGACGTTTGCTGACGGCGAGTAATGTTACTTTGCTAGATTCTTGTTGGTATTGAATTTTAGCATAGTTGATTCTCTTGCCGATTGTCTGGATATGGTCACAGATTGTCTGTTTCATATGATATGTTTGCTTAAAAAATAACAATAAGAAGAGAGTTACCCCATGGATATTACACAACTTCTTGCCTTTGGCGTGAAAAATAAAGCCTCTGACCTTCATCTATCAGCGGGATTGCCTCCCATGATTCGTGTGGATGGCGATATGCGTCGCATCAATATGCCGGAAATGGATCATAAAGAAGTTCATAGTATGGTCTATGACATTATGAACGACAACCAGCGTCGCGATTATGAAGAGAAGTGGGAAACAGATTTCTCCTTTGAGCTACCCGGTGTAGCCCGTTTTCGTGTGAATGCCTTCAATCAAAACCGTGGAGCTGCGGCAGTTTTCCGTACCATTCCTAGTGAAATTTTAACCCTTGAAGCTTTAAATGCACCCGCTATATTCAAAAAATTAGCGATGATGCCACGGGGTCTTGTTTTAGTAACAGGCCCTACAGGTTCGGGTAAATCTACTACACTTGCTGCGATGGTAGATTATAAGAACTCGGTTGAACACGGCCATATCCTGACTATAGAGGATCCGATTGAATTTGTGCATAAAAGCCAAAAGAGCTTGGTGAATCAACGAGAAGTGCACCGTGACACCCAAGGCTTTGATGCGGCTTTAAGATCTGCCTTACGTGAAGATCCAGACACCATTCTGGTAGGCGAAATGCGTGATTTAGAAACCATACGCTTGGCCTTATCCGCGGCTGAAACAGGGCATTTGGTTTTTGGTACTTTGCATACAACGAGTGCACCGAAGACCATAGACAGAATCATTGATGTTTTCCCTGCTGCTGAAAAAGATATGATTCGAGCAATGTTGTCAGAATCCTTACAAGCCGTTATAGC
This sequence comes from uncultured Thiothrix sp., assembly GCA_964506085.1. Classification (GTDB taxonomy): domain Bacteria; phylum Pseudomonadota; class Gammaproteobacteria; order Thiotrichales; family Thiotrichaceae; genus HyVt-477. The sequence continues at coordinate 1,746 of CAZDMX010000241.1, forward strand.
CCAGACCTTACTAAAGAAAGTAGGGGGTGGTCGTGTCGCCGCTCATGAAATATTGATTGGTACACGTGCTATCCGCAGCATGATAAGAGAAAACAAGATCCCACAAATGAAATCAACCATGCAAACGGGTTCAAGTGATGGCATGCAAACTCTCGACCAATGTCTTAGAGATTTAATCAATACAGGGGATATCACTCGCGAAGATGCGATAAAGAAAGCAGATAGCCCTGAAGCATTGATGCAACAAGTGAGAGCATAGGAGTTAGAGCAGATATGGATCGCGATAGCGCCACACAATACGTACACAGTATGCTGCATGCCATGCTGGAGAGAAAGGGATCTGACTTATTCATAACGGCTAATGCTCCTCCGAGTATTAAGTTAAATAACCAGATAGTACATCTTTCGGATAAAAGACTGACACCCGATCAAGTTAGAGTTCTGGTGCGCTCAATCATGAATGATCGTCATCTGAAAGCTTTTGAACAACAAATGGAATGTAACTTTTCAATCAGTTTGCCTGACATTGCCCGCTTTCGGGTTAATGCTTTTACGCAGCAAGAATGCGCAGGCATGGTGTTGCGGCATATACCCAAAGAGATCCCCAAGTTTAAAGGCTTGGGCTTACCTCCGATTATGCAGGACCTCACCCAGACCAATCGTGGATTAGTCATTATTGTGGGTGCTACGGGTTCTGGTAAATCTACCACTTTGGCTGCCATGGTCGGCCACCGGAATGAAAACTCTGCCAATCATATTGTGACCATTGAAGACCCCATTGAATTCACCCATGAAAATAAAAAATCAATTGTGACTCAACGTGAGATTGGTGTGGATACGTTGGATTATGAAATAGCTTTAAAGAACACCCTTCGACAAGCTCCTGATGTCATTTTATTAGGTGAGATTAGAGACAAAGAAACCATGGAATATGCAATTGCCTATGCAGAGACAGGCCACTTGTGTATGACTACTTTGCATGCAAATAATACCAATCAGGCGCTCGACCGGATTATCAACTTTTTTCCTCATGAACGCCGTACCCAAGTTCTCATGGACTTGTCGATGAATTTAAAAGCAGTTGTTTCCCAACGTCTGGTTAGACGTAGTGATGGTCGTGGTCGAATTCCTGCTGTCGAGGTATTAATCAACTCTCCTTTAATGAGTGATCTTATTTTGAAGGGTGATGTTTCTGCGATGAAAGTGTTGATTGCCAAGTCCAACGAGCTAGGTATGTGTACCTTCGATCAAACATTATTTCGTTTGATTGATAGTGGGGTCATTGATGTAAAAGAAGGCTTGAGACATGCAGATTCTATTAATGATCTACGTTTACAGTTAAAACTGAACGGCCGTGAAGCCAAAGTAACAGATGTTTTTAAAGGAACAGAAGAGATGTCAGTTGAACCCGTTGTGAATAACCTCCTATGAGAGTAGCGCTATGAAAATATCTCCTTACCTTACTGAAATGGTTAAACGTGGAGCTTCTGATTTATACCTGACGACAGGTGCTTATGCCAGTCTGAAAGTAATGGGCAAGATGGAGCATTTAACTAAAGATAAGATGACTCCCGGAACGATTGCTGTGTTAGCTAAAGATCTCCTGAATGAAAAGGAGTGGATTGACTTTCAGCAAGCCAAGGAGATGAACAAAGGACTTTCTGTTAAGGATATTGGGCGATTTAGAGTCAATATTTATTATCAACGGGGCGAAGTTTCGATGGTTGTTCGCCACATTCGCTCTGAAATAAAGACACCTGATGAGTTAGGAATTCCGAATGTTCTCAAGAAACTGGTCATGGGTAAAGAGGGATTAATTCTTTTCGTGGGAGCGACAGGGTCTGGGAAATCAACCTCCATGTCATCGCTGATACAGTATAGGAATAATCATCATGCAGGACATATCTTAACGATCGAAGACCCCATTGAATTCGCCTTTACTCATAATAAATCTATTATCGGACAACGTGAAATCGGCTTTGATACATTGAGTTACAGGAACGCCATGCGCGAAGCCATGCGTGAGGCACCTGATGTTATTATGATTGGTGAAACACGTGATACCGAAACCATGGAATCGGTGATGGGCTTTGCTGATACAGGGCACTTGGCTCTTTCTACCTTGCATGCCACCAATGCAACACAAGCCATGGAACGTATTCTTTATATGTTTCCTGCTGAGCAAAAGCATCGTGTTTTAATGGACTTGTCGCTAAACCTAAAAGGGATAATTGCACAAAAATTGATACCTGATACTCGTGGCGGTGTTGTACTGGCAACAGAAGTATTGATCAATACGCCTTTCATGGGTGAATCTATTCGAAAAGGTAACCTTCAGCAACTCAATGAGCTTGTTGAAAAAGGCACAAGTGATGGTATGCGTAGCTTCGATCAGTCACTACTAGAGTTGTTTCGTGATGGTAAGATTAGTCGTGATATGGCGCTTGAGAATGCGACGTCAAGAAATAATCTGGAATGGCAACTTAGTTTTGATGGAGCCGATAGTCAATCAAACAGGATGGAAGCTGAAAGTGAAAAGCTACCAGAGTTACATATATAAATCGGTGAGAAGTGGCATGGGGCATCTTGTCTTGTTTTATTGGGATAGGTGCTAGGAGTCTGTCCGAGAACTAAGAAGCTGCTGCAAATCCCATGAACATCATA
>CAZDMX010000242.1:0-4364 GCA_964506085.1 uncultured Thiothrix sp.
CAGTTTAGATTCAAGCCACTCATCATCGTCATCTAAAAATGCTATATATTCACCTTTAGCAGCCTTTATCCCGGTATTTCGCGAAGCAGATGCGTGCCTGGAAACATCGTGTCGCAAATATACAATTCGAGGGTCATTAATTGACGCGATGACTTCCCTAGTATCATCAGCCGATGCATCATCCACAATAATGCATTCAATATCACGATAAGATTGCTGAAGCACACTAATCACTGCTCGTTTAAGCAAAGATGATCTGTTAGCAGTTGGTATAACAACGGAAACTCTTGGAGTTGGATCCATATTTTTCCTTGAGGTGAAGCTGAAAATTAAAAAATACGAAAGATTTCGTTAATAATCATTCTTCCATATAAGAAAATATGAAAAATAATTTTTAATAAAAACTAAAACTCGTTTAGAACAGCTCCAATAACAGAAACATTACTACGAGAGAATATGCTCAACATCTCTTTGGTATCATTTATTCCCGTGCGGTCTCTACGTGTGACCAATAACGCACTCTCAGCCACAGAACAGACCGACTGGGCATCAGACCTGAATTGACCCGCCGGGGAATCCAAGATAACCATGTCAAAATGCCTGCTTATCTCATCAACTATTGCACGCATCCTGGAATTAGCCAGCAGTTCAGAAGGATTAGGTGGCACAGGGCCTGCCCCCAAAACCGCCAGATTAGGAAAATGGCTAAAACTGTTGGGTAAGTCAGCCAATTTACCCGCTTCGATTCTACCAGCGAGCATAGATGATAAACCCAATTTCCGACCAAAGCCAAACAAGGCATGTTGTCTTGGTCTTCGCAGATCCGCATCAATCAACAGAGTCTTCTTCCCCATCTGAGAAAATGCTACGGCTAAATTCGCAGCAACATAGCTACGCCCCTCATTAGAATTTGGGCTAACTACTGCAAGCACATGCCGTGGATGCTCAACAGAGAAATGTGTCAATAACTGGCTACGTATCCCTCTGATAGCTTCTGCTTGCTTGCTAAATGGTTTATGCGCAACCACTATTTCCTGACTTACATAAGTTGGTGGTTCACTTATATAGTCATAGCCAAATTGTTTAGAAAGTGCTGAATTAATATCTTCCGCGGTAAGCAATCTTAGTTTTATCGCTGCATCACCAAAAAATAAATCCTTTTTTTCTTGTAACTTTAGGACTTTCTCAATGTCTTTTTCGCACAATTTTCCTTGATCTAGAAGAATTTGGCCTATGTTTTCACAAACTGCTTCTTCTTCAAAAAAATCTATATAGGGCTCCTCGCTACTCGTAACCTCTTTATTGGCCTCTTCATTTTGTTCATCACTTGTAGCAACAGGATCAACCCCAGGCATATACGAAATATTTTCACGCGAAGATCCCGACGCACCATCGTCATCCCGCTTCTTTAAAGCCTTTTCTATCGTATTCACCTGGTAAACACCTGGTTGGAGCCCGTAAAATTATACATTTTGCAATGAACCCAAGAGAGGAATTTCCAACTCTCGTATATCTTCAGGAGAGCGTATTTTTCGTGACACTAATTCCGCCAAAAGCACTAACCCTAGCGCCAAGGTTAAACCCAAAGTCACCCCTACCACGATATTTTTCAGCACATTTGGCCCAGACGCACCCCCTGGCTTTGCAGCAGCATCGACAATGTTGGCAGTTGTTTGGTCAACCAGACTATTTCTACTGCTATCATTAAAATCAGCAAGCACTCTATTGTATGAATCTTCTGCACTCTCAACATCACTCACCAATATAGCAATGCTTGCATGCTGGTTTTTTAAGCCAAGTACCATTTCTTTCTGTTTTGACACGGCAGTTCTGAGCGCAACCAGTTTTCCATCAGATAGTTTTGCGGCATTCCTGACGCCACTGGCGATACTGTTTATTTCTCTAGTTCGTTTTGACTTTAGATTGGCTATTTCCGCAACCACCCTTTTGAATTGCGGATGATTCGCGCCAAACTTCCCTGACATTTCTGTTTGTTGCCTCTCTAACGTGCGGATATCTGACTGAATACTCTGAATAACAGGATGCGAATGAAATTGCTCTAAACTTAACAATCCTCTGCCTTTTTTAATAATTGCTTCCATCTGCTCCATTTCAGTTTTTGACACACTCGCCTCTTGCTGTGTAATCACTAATTGACTAGACAACTGATTTAAACGACTATTTTCCAAATCTAATTTTTCATCACTAGCAACGATGCCTTTAGACTGCTGAAACTCAATCAATGCTAACCGTTTAGCATCTAATGTGTCCTTTAATTTTTTAATCTGCTGGCCAAGCCATTTGGTGGCTCGGCGCGCGGGGTCGACCAACATCTGAATGTTCGTCTCAATATATTGCTCAGCCACACTATTAGCAATAAGTGCTGCGACGTACGGATCCGTCGATTTATAGGTTACAGTCACGATACGGGTAGCAAACACAGGCTCAACTTCAAGCCTGCCTCTCAATGCCTTTGCTAGCCAGCTAAACTCCGCCAACTCAGAAAGCGCTAAGCCGGGCTCGGACTCGGACTCGGACTCGGACTCGGAAGGCAGGATATCTTCAGCATTTTCTTCACCCTCCATCACAAATTGAACCCAATTCATAGCATCAAACATTATTGATATTGGCCAATTTAACAGCTCATCAATCAGTGTATGTTCCATATAGAACGATTGCTCCAGCCTTGCTTTGTCTCCTTCACTCAAGGAGTCAACTACTCGCTGCGCCACATTCAAGCTAGTAATTATCCCAATTTGGGTCGTTACGTAACCCACCCCTCGAGCCACCGAGGATTGGCGAGCAGATATAGGGTCACTAGCACTCAACTCAAAGTTCAGGGTCGTGGAAGCCTGAAACGTTTCAGGCTGTATCATTGTTACTGTCAGCGCAATCACAACGCTAACAATAAGAGTGCTCACTATTAATGCTAATCTCGCTCTAAACAAATGAAGATATTGTTGTATATTTAAGTCCATTCACCCACTACCACTATCAGACGCAAAAATTTGTCCACTAAACCGATTGGCTAAAATAGACTTTCTTTAATGTATAAGACATCATCCGGCGAAATAAGATCAGTTAGCTCCACACGAACTTCAACCAGCTTGTTATTAGAGTCACGGCGCTTAACCTTAAGCCCCCGCTCGGTGCCCCTATCGGTGACCCCTCCACCTACAGACAGAGCCTGCATAACCGTCATATTTCGTTCTAAACGGTAAGATCCTGGGCGGCTTACTTCACCGTACACATAAAAAACTTTCATACGCGGCACAATTACTGTATCGCCAGACGTGATAGTGATATCTTGACTTAGGTCACCCGAATAAAATGCATCCAAGTCAACCTCGCGCTTGATAGTTTGGCCATCCTGCTTAGAAAGCACGTGAATAATATCGCCCGCATCAGGTGTCACCCCCCCGGCCTCCGCAAGCAAATCGATGATCGTGCTACTTCGTTGCAAGAAGTGCTTCCCAGGCGTATTAACCGCGCCTAGAATGGCAACCTCCTGGCTACGAAACTCTTCAACGTTGACACTTACTTGAGGCTCTCTCAAGAAGCCTTGCTTTGCCAGAGATGTCTCAATCAATTCCTCAACGCCTCTAGGACTTAACCCAGCAATTGAGATTTCATTCAATAGAGGGAAGGTGATTTTCCCTTGCTCACTAATGCGAGCCACTGTCTCCAGGTCAGCATTATCATAGACAGAGATTCTTACTGAATCCCCCGCACCCAGAATATAATCCTTTGCATCCAACGCGACCGAATAGGAGCCATTCAAGCCACATATGACAACAAATAGCGCTAAATAAAAAATTTTCATGCTAAACCTAAATTTAATAATAATTTAATGAGTTACTATATAGACTCTAGAGTTATATATCGCCAGAACTCCAGCAAACTTTACCCTACACCATTGAAATAATGGGCAAACAAAACAAACTATTGTCATAGTACACAGTATCGTGTTCACAATGTGAACCTTAACCTAACCCATTGATATTAAAATAAAACTAGGTGACCACCGTAGATATGAGCCACAATACTAAGAAGGTTATCGTTTTTGAATTCCTGCCATTTCATGCACACAATCTGTGCTTACACTCACAACTACTCAACACGCTAACCAGACACAATAATTTCGATATAAACTATTATGTGCACCCCACACTTGCAGCCGATAACACCTATATTCCAACTGTAAGCTCGGTTTTACCAACAGTCGCTGAATCGACAATTCGCCGCCTAATGAAGTTTCGCCTACTGACGCCCTGGATTGTAGTCAAGTTTCTCTGGATAATTCGCTCTACAAAACCAGATATTATAATGTTTAATAGTCTGGAGAAAGGCGTTAGTCTTTCTCT
>CAZDMX010000243.1:0-4361 GCA_964506085.1 uncultured Thiothrix sp.
CTTCAGCACTCTAGTCATTCTCGCTACGTTTCAACTGCGTTTTTTAGGTTTAATATTAATTATTTGCTCATAAATAGCGTATGCGTCTCACTAGCGCTTTTTCTCTTCAGTTCGGTTGCTTCTGGTAATGTTTTAACAAATAAAAAAACCTCAGTAAAAGTCACGGTAAAGCCATTATCCGAGTTACTTATTTCCACAAGAAATAGTGTACCTGCAACTATTGTCAGCTTGAACCATGCTGTCTTAGGTGCACAGATAGCTGGAAAAGTTGACAAGATAAAGGTCAAAGTAGGTGATATTGTTAAGAAGAATACACTTTTACTTGAAATAGAATGTAATGACTACGTATTGACCAGACTGCAAACTAAAGCAGCTTTGCAAGCTGCTAAAGCACAGGAAGCGTTAGCAGCTAAACAACACGCGCGTAATTTTAAATTACGCAAGATCAAGACGATACCGCAAAATTTACTGGATGAGTCTATATTACAAACTCAAGTTGCGCGGGCTGATATTGCTGTTAAGAAAGCTGCTTTGCAGCAATCTCAGTTGTCGATAGAACGCTGCAAAATAAAAGCACCTTATGCGGGGCAGATTACCGAGAGATTGGTCAGTAAGGGGCAATTATTGGCCCCTAATTCACCTGTTTTCAAACTGCTACAGACGCAGGCTTTGGAGGTCAGTGCCGACTTAACTCCGTCAGAGGTAGAAGATGCCAAACAGGCTGTAGGTTTGTTTTATACGCGGGGTGAACAGAAAATACCGGTTAAATTTCGTGCCATTATTAATGAAGTTAAAGCAGGAAGCCGAACACTACAAGCACGACTAGTGCCTAGCAAAAGCTCAATGCTAGTCGTGGGTTTTTCTGGAAGGTTGGAATGGGTAGGCAAGCGCTCTATGTTGCCTGCTGAGTACGTTATCAGACGTAATGGGAGCTTGGGAGTGATGGCGTTTGAGCGAGGCAAGAATGAAAATAAAACTAAAGCAGGTAAAATCACCTTTCATATTTTACCCGAAGCCAAAGAAGGACAAGCTGCGTTTGCTAATTTGCCAGCCTCAACGCAGGTTGTAGTATCGAATCGTTTTAGGCTAAAAGTTGATCAAATTGTTGTCCTAGAAGCAGTGTCCGAGTAAACATACCCATGTTTTCCAGAATTCTCCAAAATCACGTATTAGCAAATCTGTTGTTTGTTCTGGTGCTGATTGTTGGTTTGCTATCGTATAAGAATTTACCCAGACAGCAAGACCCGACCATCAATTTCAACTGGATTACCATCATCACACTCTTTCCTGGTGCTAGTGCCAGTGATGTAGAAAAGCGCGTAACAGATGTTTTAGAGGAGGCTATTAACGGCATTCCAGACATGCGTTTTGTTTCTAGCAGCAGCAGAGAAAATGTCTCTTCCATACTAGTGCGGTTTGAAGATTTACCGGTCAGGGTGTTTGATAAACGATTGGTAGAATTAAGACGTGAACTGCAAAACGCAGAAGACTTATTGCCCGATGAAACGGAAGACACTCTCATTCTGGAAGTGACTTCGGGTAATGCTTTTCCTGCCGCGATGATAGCGGTGACCTCGGTAGCTGATGATGAGAATCTGCGTCAATCTGCGCGTAATGTAAAACGTTTTTTCGAGCAGATGTCGGGAGTTGACCGGGTCGATGAAATTGCCCTAGATGATCCTGAGTTACAAATACAATTTGATCCGGAGCTACTAGAAGATTATGGACTTACGCCAGGACAAGTGGCAGACGCGGTGCGGCTTTGGTTCCAGGATGTGGCAGCAGGAAGTATAGATGCAGCAGGACAAAACTGGCTGATTCGTATGGTCGGTAAAACTAGTGATCCCCGCGTTGTTGAACAACTACCTATCCCCGGATTGCAAGGTGAAGTGCAGCTTTCCCGTGTGGCTTCTGTTCAACGGGCGCGCAAAAAAGCGACTCTGGAAGTGCGGGTGGATTGCGAGCCTGCTGTGTTGTTGATTGTGCTAAAGCAAGATGATACTAATGTTATAGAACTAGTTAAAAAAATTAAACAATATGTTGATCAAAAGAATGCTTTGACGTACAAGACCGGCATTCATTTAAAAATGGTTGACGACAATACCGAGCAAACTCTTAAAGCCATCAACATAATGCAAAGTAATGCACTCATTGGCTTGCTGCTGGTGTTGGCTTTTTCTGGGTTTTCGTATTGCGTTTTTGACGGCAATTGGTATCCCCTTTATTTTGGCAGGTACTTTCTGGATTCTTGCAGCTATAGGGCAAACGCTAAATGTAACGGTGTTAATCGGTGTTGTTATAGTCCTTGGAATGTTGGTGGATGACGCTGTGGTGGTGGTTGAAGGCATCTATTATCGTATGCAACGGGGAATGGATTCACTGCAAGCTTCGTTGGAGTCACTCAATGAAGTCGCACAGCCTGTAACTACTGCCGTATTGACGACTATTTCTGCATTTTTACCCCTTATGTTGTTACCGGGAATATTGGGAAAATTTATGATGCTGGTGCCGCTGGTGGTATCAGTTGCATTGCTGCTTAGTTTGGTTGAATCGTTCTGGATGCTGCCCGCGCATGTTGTAGCCATGGGCGGTAATATGAGTAAACCTGGTCGGGTGCAGCAATGGCGAACAGCCGCCATGCGCTGGCTTCGTCATCGCTACGCCGTTATGCTGATACGTGTGCTGCGATGGCCTAAGCTCACATTGGGTATCGTGATTAGTTTATTTCTATTTTCCGGTTCGCTACTTGCACCCGGTGTTAATTTAATCAAGGTTGATTTCTTTGCGGCTGATACCTTGCGTATCTTTTATGTCAATGTGGAAATGCCGGCAACTAGCACTTTACAGACAACACTTAATAAAGTACTTGAAGTTGAGGAGCAAGTAAAAAAACACTTAAATACCGGTGAAGCACGTTCTGTAGTCAGTTATGCAGGCCAAATGTTTACAGAAATAGAGCCATATTTTGGTACGCGTTACGGACAGATTGTTATTGGACTAAATCCAGAAACAAAAAACTCACGCAGGGTAGAAGATATTGTTGCTGGAATGCGTGAAGATGTCGTCGCAGTGAGGGGTGCGAATATTTCATTTCTGGTGTTATCGTCAGGGCCGCCAACTAACAAGGCTATTAGTGTGAAAGTACGAGGGAATGATTTTCAGATCATCCGCCGAGCTTCGCAAGATTTACAGAAAATTCTAGTTGAAATGGGAGGGATCAAAGATGTCTCCGATAATGCCAGCGAAGGCAGAATGGAGTTGACTCTGAAACTTAACCACGATGCTATTCGCCGAGCAGGTATCAATCCTGCTGTGATTACCCGCACCATTCGCTTATTAGTGGACGGGGAAGTAGTTGCAGATATGCAGGATCAAGGCGAAAAACTGGAAATCAGATTGCTCCCTGTTGAACAGCATTCTTATGATCTGAATGATGTGGGTTCTATTCTCGATTTCCACATCCCAACACCCAGTGGCGCAAGTATTCCCCTTAGTGAGTTGACAACCCAATCACGGGTTAAGTCGGTCGGTACTATTCGACACCATAATTTCTTGCGAGCGATTACAGTAGAAGCTGATTTGGTTAAACAGGAACATGAAGATTTTGGAAATGCAGAATTGAGCCAATGTTTAGTGGCGAACAAAAGGATTATAGTCAATGCACGTTGGATACGGTGACAGCAAATGCTAAATTGCTTGAAGGATGGGACAAGCTGAAAGCTGATTATCCCAGTATAGATCTTAACTTTTCGGGCCAACTTGATGATATAAATGAAGCTATTGATGCAATGGGAAAACTATTCTTGATTGGAATAGGGCTTATGTACCTGATACTAGGGACACAGTTTAGAAGTTATTTCCAACCGGCGATTATATTATTTACCATACCGATGGCATTCTCAGGGGTTATCTTCGGATTATTATTAACGCAAAGTCCACTTAGTCTTTATACTCTATATGGTGTGGTAGCGTTAGCTGGAATTGCTGTAAATGGAGCTATCGTACTAATGTCTGCTGCGAATGACCGCAAACGACAAGGTATGGGAACATTACACGCTATTATTTTCGCATCACGAAGAAGAGTTGTGCCGATTTTAATTACCGCATTGACGACTATCGCAGGTCTATTTTCCCTCTCCATAGGGCTAGGCGGGCATTCACTGATATGGGGGCCAGTGGCAACCGCGATTGTTTGGGGAGTTGGGTTCTCAACGATATTATCATTGTTCACCATTCCAACATTATATTTAATGGGAGTAGGGTGGACTGAAAGAAGAACGAAGCGTAAAGCATTAGCTTCTTATAAATGAACCTAAAAAACGCAGTTGAAACTACTGCGAATGTCTATAGCACTGAATCTA
>CAZDMX010000244.1:0-4342 GCA_964506085.1 uncultured Thiothrix sp.
ATAACGGAAAGAAAATATTGGCGAGTCGCTTGGGTTATCGCATCACAGAGCAATTCGTTGCGGGATTTATGGGCAAGATCTTTGATAACCCTGCCGTTGTTATAACCGAAGCATTCTTGAAGCCTGAAACACAAGATTTAGATGTTTTTGCTGATGGTGTTAATAATATCGTTGAAGCACAACAACTAGTAGCCCAGACCTACTTGGAAGATGGCAGTATTGATGATGCCTGCCCACCACTAAAAGCGTTGCTGACCATTATGGCGACTGGAAAGTATGAAGGAAAAAATGTTCACCATCCTGAGATACGTGAATTATTCAACCGCGATGCACTCATTGCATCGGACTGGTATCAACACAGACTTGAAACCAAGCAAAAGCGAGACATTCAGCTGTGGGAAAAGAACTGTGCATACCTCGAAAAGTTCCTACAAAGAAAAAGCCATGAAGACCTTGCTGAGCGTTTGGATATAGCGGGTCGTTTGCAAAAAGCTAGAGAGAAATTTGAATTTGTGAATAGCCAAGAATATTTAAAGTCTCTATATGGTACGATTGGTGCTGATCCCTTATCATCGTGATAGGAGAAGCTTCTATTTATTAGTTACCATCCAAGAAAGTACGGAAACGTCCTCTACCATAGCAGAGGATGTCGCAAAAGCACGATTTGTAGGTTGTGGGTGAGGAACGAACCCCAACAAAGCTTGTCACGTTGAGGTTCGTTCCTCACCCACAACCTACCGAATCCACTTTACAACACCTCTAGCATGGGAGGTTTTTTTTCTACTAGATTCCTGAATTTTGAGAACTCCCATATTATGTTGCCGCTGATTATTTAGAGTTCTATTTCATGTTTGTTCTTCACGCCTCCAACAAAACTGAAAACCTGTTAGCACATTTAAATAAGGTTCTGGACACACCCCTGTCACATCCCTTTATCAAAGAAGAGTTTTTAATTCAAAGCCAGGGGATGCAACGCTGGCTATCTCAACAGCTAGCCGAGCAAAAAGGCATTTGGGCTAATTTCGAGTTTCATTTCCCAGGAAAATTTTTTGGTGGAATTGTAGATAAACTTACTGTTGATGAGGAAGTTGAATTATATAGCCAAGAGTTCTTGGTTTGGCATTTTGACCGCTTATTAAGAGACTTGCCTGATGCTGAGTTTGAAATCATACAACACTATATGCAAGACGATAGTGAAGATCTAAAACGTTACCAACTCTCTGAAAAACTTGCCTTTCTATTTGATCAGTACCAGTTTATGCGTCCTGACTGGCTGTCTGCATGGGAAAAAGACCAGTCAATATTAAAGACTTCAGCCGAACAATGGCAACGTAAGTTATGGCAGTTGTTAATTACTAATACAAATACCAATAGCAATACCAAAGTAGTAAGTATCAGTAAAGGTGGGCTCTGGTTGTCCGTCATTGAAAAGCTGGACAAGATGAATCCAGAGGAAGCAAAAAAAGTGCTACCTGAGCGGCTTTGTATTTTTGGTGTTAATGGCATGTCGCCAATCTACCTTAGCTTTTTGCAAACGATTTCAACTTTTATTGATGTTCATTTGTTCTTACTTAATCCCTCTAAAACTTATTGGGCAGACCTTCCAGGCAAACGACAGCTAGCCAAACAAATGGCAGTCAATGATCAACAACAGCTCATTAATGCTGACAGGAAAGAATTATTTCAAACAAGCAATTCTTTGTTATCCGCTTTAGGACAACAGGGTAGGGACTTCCAGCAATTGCTATTGGAGCAATGCGACTTTGAGCTTGAGTTTGTCAGTTTTGAGACTCATCAGGGAAATACCGTTCTTGCAAAACTACAAAATGATATTCTTAAAAATACCACACAGACTAACGATAAGCAGAAAGCCTTAGCAGCAGACGACAGTATCACTATCCATGCTTGCCACAGTCGCATGCGTGAAACGGAAGTACTTAAAGATCAATTGTTAAAGTGCCTTGATGAAGAGCCAAGTTTAGGTATTCGGGACATAGTGGTAATGACCCCTAATATAGCTAACTATGCACCGTATATATCCGCTGTTTTCGAAGATATTCCTCATGCTATCGCTGACCGGAATATGCTTGATAGCAATGACCCGCTAAGTATCTTTCTACGCTTTTTATCATTGAGCCAAAATCGTTGGGAATTAGAATCCGTATTTGACGTACTTGATCAAACGGTCGTGTATGAAAAGTTCACATTGCTTGCTACTGATATCGAAAACATACGTAGCTGGATTGCAGAAACGCATATCCGTTGGGGTGAATCCGCGGAGCATCGACAAGAGCTTGGCTTTCCAGCCTTTATTGAAAATAGTTGGCAAGCTGGAATTGAGCGATTACTAATGGGCTATGCTAACTCTAATGATAGTCAATTCTGCGAGATTAACGGGGCTGATAGTGAGCAGAGTGTATTGCCTTTTGCTGAAATTGAAGGTTCACAAGCTCAGGCTTTAGGTGGCTTATATGATTTCTTTAGTTTATTGAGTCAAGCTAAAAGAACCTTTTCGAACCGTCATACTTTGCGCTATTGGGTTGAGCATCTAACCTATTTTGCGGAACGGTTATTGGTTTCCACTGATGACTTCCAACATTCTTATACAGCACTAATTACATTAATTACGGAATTAGAGAATTTCCAGGAAGTTCATCAGAAAAAAGTAAGCCTTGAAGTTATTCAAGCATGGTTTAACACTGCGGCGACCAGCCAACAATCAGCTGCTGGTTTTTTACGTGGTCAATTAACTTTTTGTTCCATGCTTCCGATGCGAGCCATTCCATTCAAAGTTATTGCACTAATGGGAATGAATGAAGGCGAATACCCCCGCGTAGAAACCAGAACAGCCTTCGACTTAATGGCGAATGACTTTCGCAAAGGTGATAAATCACCACGCGTAGATGAACGATACCAGTTTCTTGAGGTACTACTCTCAGCTCAACAACAGCTCATTATTACTTACATAGGACAATCAAAAAATTCCAACAAAACCATCCCGCCATCGGTAGTCGTTTCAGAACTGTTGGAAGTTCTGCATGAATACTATTTAACAGAGGAAGATAGCAAATTACTGACAAATCATTCATTACAAGCTCACAGTCGTCAATATTTTTCGAACAGTGATGGTTTTTTCAGTTATTCGGCTCATCAGCTGGTTACCGCTAATGCGTTAGCTAACCGACAATCCCATGAGGCGGATCATTGGTGGCAGGGTGAGATTATTCAACCATCGGTATCAATTATTGAGCTACATGACCTGCTAGCTTTTTTTCAGCACCCTCAACGACACTTCGTACAGCAACAATTACAACTTTCAATTCCGAGCATTGAAAGTAGGGTGGATGAAACTGAGCCTTTTTTAATAACAGGACTCAGTCAATATACCATTGCTCAAGAATGGATTGAACGACATATTCTTGATAACACAGATGATGATGAATTTTATCGACAGTTAATGGCAGAAGGTCGCTGGTTAAGTGGCAGTAACGGAAAAATTAGTTTTGCAGCGCATCGAACAGCGATTAAAGAATTTGCTGAACAAATAAAAAGCAAACCTGTAGGTAAACCTATTGACCCGACTTCCGTAGACCTCCTGGTGGGTGAATATCGAATCGTAGGTAGCCTAGAGCAACAATACGAAAAGGGTTGTTTGTTTTATCGTTATGCTAATCTAAAAGGTAAAGACCTGTTGCCGGCATGGATTACCCATCTACTTACGCAACTAATTAAACCTTCTATAGGCTCAGAAACATGGCTACTCACAAAAGATGAAGAATGGTGTTTTCAGGCAGTAAATAATAATGAATCTTTACTTTTAGAGATAATTGATCATTATATCGAAGGCCAACAACAACCAAGTTCATTGTTACTTGATCCCGCTATAGCCTGGCAGCACCAGATACATAAGAAATCTGCACGCATAACGCCTTTGCAGAGCTCCTTGAAGAGTTATCACGGAATTCTGAAGTACGATCCTTTCTGGCAACTTTTATATAATGATCAAACTGCTGATAAAGTGCTTAATGCAGAATTTGAAAAAACTTGTGATTTGTTATCACCCATATGGCAGGCGAATAGGCACATGGAATACAAATAAAAGGTAAAGGTAAAGGTAAAAAAAGCAGCCCTTTTAAAATACTCATAGAAGTTCCTGATGGCCCAGATGTCTCAGCTATAGTTACACACAGAGTTTGTAAAAAAGTATATAAAGTAGTAGGTTGCGGGTGAGGAACGAACCCCAACAAATGATGTGGCACCCATGTTGGGGTTCGTTCCTAGGCCGTCGAAATAAGCTTGTTTCGGCTAATTAATACAATCTTATTTTTTGGATCAGCTTGTA
>CAZDMX010000245.1:0-4341 GCA_964506085.1 uncultured Thiothrix sp.
CATTCGATGAATGCGGCAGACTTAAGGTGTTTTGACGCAAAGAACTTACCCATCCTACTTGTCTTTTCGATCCTGCTCAACTGATCTCAAGTCGTGGCTTAGAGTAACTAAGCGCCTGCTGAAGCTTCTAAGTTTCGCTAAAGCTCAGCTAAGTTATGAGGTCAGTTGATCAGAAACAAAAATCCGGCGTAACCTTGGTAACTTCTTTACGTCAAACCACCTAATCAGTGATTCCTAAAGAAAATTGATGAAGTATCACACGTAAGTAGGTATTATCCACAGGCTTAAAAACTACAAGGATGGGGCATGAAACGACTAATTTATACAATGAGCTTTTTAGTATTGTTATTAACTGCATGTAGTGCAGATAAAACGACATCTGTAGAAGCAACGAATGCAACGCAATCAAATGGAGATAAAATGGCTGCGAATCCACAAGTAAAAATTGAAACAACTCTGGGTGATATCACTCTGGAACTGGATGCAAAGAATGCACCAATTTCTACCGAAAACTTTATTACATACGTGAAAAGTGGTCATTATGATGGCACTATTTTTCATAGAGTAATACCAAATTTCATGGTGCAGGGCGGTGGTATGAACCCTGATATGTCAGAAAAACCATCCAAGGCTTCGATACAAAATGAAGCAAATAATGGACTAAAGAATGACAAGGGTACGGTTGCTATGGCTCGTACGAATGATCCACATTCGGCATCTGCACAGTTTTTCATTAACATAAAAGATAATGATTTCCTTAACTTCAGAAGTGAAGATATGCAGGGCTGGGGCTATGCTGTATTCGGTAAAGTTGTTGATGGTATGGATGTAGTTGATAAAATAGAAAAAGTACAAACAGGTGATACAGGATTTCATCAAGATGTGCCACAAGACCCTATTATTCTAAACAAAGTAACGGTTATTGAATAAATATTTGGCTTTATCTGCTGGACTAGGTGCGACGACAGACTGCTTATTATTTATGATAATGATAATGATAAGGGTGATGCGTATCAGTCCAGCATTTTCCAGCTACAAATTTCACCTGCACGAAAAGGAATGATTTTTTCATTACTATTTTCAGCAAGATAAGGGAGCTCTCTGGGTATCTCCCAGTTCTCTTTTTGTAAAACTATAGTTTCGCCATTTTTGGGTAAATTATAGAATTCAGCCCCAAAACTGCTGGAGAAGTCTTCTAGTTTCTCCAATGCATCCGCATTATCAAAGACTTCAGCATAAAGCTCCATAGCGTTAAACGCGGTATACATACCTGCACAACCACACGCTGACTCTTTAGCCGTCTGTGAGTGGGGCGCGCTGTCTGTGCCGAGAAAAAATTTCTTACTGCCGCTAGTGGCTGCGGTGACCAGTGCAAGACGGTGTTCTTCCCTTTTTAACACGGGTAGGCAGTAGTGGTGAGGCCGGATACCTCCGCTAAAAATAGCATTACGATTTATCAATAAATGGTGAGCAGTAATAGTCGCAACCAAATGGTCTGCGGCAGTATTAATGAACTCAACAGCATCTTTTGTGGTGATATGTTCCAAGACAATTTTCAGCTCAGGAAATTGCAGGATCAAGGGTTCTAAAACGGTTTCGATAAATACACTTTCTCTATCAAATATATCAACATCTGGATCGGTCACTTCACCATGTATCAACAGTGGCATACCCACCGCTTGCATGGCCTCAAGTGCGGGATAAGTATGAGTGATATCAGTTACACCCGCAGCAGAGTTTGTGGTTGCACCCGCAGGATAAAGTTTGAGGGCGTGGATAATGCCTGATTTTTTTGCCTGATAAATGGTATCTGGCGTTGTATTGTCAGTTAGGTAAAGCGTCATCAAGGGCTGAAAATCAGTAAAGTAGGTTTCATCCTGACAAAGTGCTTCCATTATTTCTTGTCGGTAAGCCTGTGCCTGTTCAACCTGAGTCACCGGTGTCGGCAGATTAGGCATGATGATAGCTCGGCCGAATTGCCTAGCAGTATCATGGATAACACTTTTTAGTGCATCTCCATTTCGCACGTGTAAATGAAAATCATCAGGCTGGGTTATTTCTATTTTTAATGCTTTAGACATGGTCTTTTTTCTATTAATCAGATTAGAGCCTTATTAACGGCTAACGGCTAACGGCTAAATGGCTTATAAAAACAAAGAAGGAAAATCAGCAAAAAGAGCTTCTAATCCACCACCTGTTATTTTTATAACTCCATCGTCTTTAATATTTACGTGATGTTTGAGTTGCTCAGGTTCACTGGGAGGTTTCGGTGCGATATGTTCAATATTTTCAGGTGAAGATCGGACATAGTGAATAGCAGCAGCGAGTTCTTGCTTATCAAACCAGATACCGTGTGCCGTGCATTCATCAACAATAATGCCAGATTTCTTGGCAAAGTTTCTTCTATGCATAAGTTGTTCGCATTCAGGACAGGGAAGATAGCTAACTTTATGCCGCTCTAGGTTGGATATTTTAAACGGAGTTTTTCCTAATACAGCCTGTGAGGACTTTTGTTGATTACTTCGTGTCAGTAATTTATCAAGAATAGTGTGATCTATCCAAACACCACTACATTGTAGGCAGCTATCGATAGTGTGTTCACCCACCTTCTTCCTCTCCAGATTAGTATGCTTGCAACGTGGACAAGGAAAGCTCTTATCCGCATCAGCAGTACTTTTAGCGGGTTGATTAAGTGAATCTCCACACTCAGCACAAAATTTAGCACCTTGATAAGGCGCAATGCTAAAACAACCTGGACAACGTGCAAAGGAAAGATATACGCCACAATATTCGCACTGGTTCTGATCTGGGCTAGCAGCTCCACCACAGTTTGGGCAGTTACTAGATTTTGCCAGTTTAGGGAGCTTGGGCGTATAAAATGCTTGTCCACAGCGACAAGAAATTTGTGATCCTGATGTGTGTAATGTCGAATCATAGCGTGATTGACAGCGTGGGCATTCAATTATCATTTAACAAGCTCCTAGCCTAGTTCCCGAAGCACACGAAAACCAAGATTGGTATCCATCTCATCAAAGTAACGTTTTTTACGAGCTGCACTTCTTGCATGGATAGCACCATCAAACCACGAACCACCTTTGGTAACATACCAGGCGCTAGTGTTATGTGTGTCAGCTGAGCCATCACGGTTGGCATTGATGTGTGATGAAGTCCATGGGCTATCAGTATATTCCCAAACATTGCCATGTACTTCATGCAACCCCCACAGGTTGGCAGGTTTAGTACCGACTTCAATACTAACAGGCATTGGGAAACAACGCGGCACATGCCAATGCCATTTTTTCTTCTCTGACTGCTGATAAGGCGATAGTGAATCGAAATGGATTTGCTGACAGTTTGCCTCTTCACCAAAGTGAAAGGGTGCAGAGCTACCAGCGCGGGTAGCGTATTCCCACTCGGCTTCAGTAGGTAGGCGATAAGTTTTTCCGGTTTCGTCACTGAGCCACTGAAGAAATAATTTCGCATCTGCAATACGGATATTCATGACAGGCTTCTTGCCTTTTGCCCAGAGTAATTCGGGGCGCTGATGCCATTGAGTGGCGTTGATGAAAGCCTCAAATTCAGTGGCAGTTACTGCATAACGACCGATAGCATAGGGCTGGCGTATAGCTACGTTATGCAAAGGAGCTTCTTGTTTATGATGGCCGTGTTCCGCTGCTGTTGATCCCATTTCAAACAGACCAGCAGGGATTATGGTCAGTTGTGGAGCTAGACCGCCTGACTTTAAGGGGTCAGAGAAGTATTTGCTTTTATTGAACTGATCAGCCGTTTCTAGTTGTGCAGAAAGTAGACTTTCGGGTTCGATATCAGGTACAAAAGGAAGTTGTCTTTCTTGTATAATGGAGTGTGTTGTTAAATCCATAATAGTTTATGCCATATGATTTTATTAAGTATCACCGTAGGCCGGATCAAACGAAGTGAACCCGGCAATGTATCTTGATCAGGCCTACATCTTAGATTTATTTTAAGGCAGCTAAAAGGCTATTATACCGTAAATTCCACACATAATGTTTAGGTTAAAAAAGTAAGGAGTATCCTCATCGATGATCAAGTTAGGTATTGATTTAGGCGGTACAAAAATTGAAATCATCGCTATTAACGAGCAAGGTGAGGAGTTGCTTTGTAAACGTGTTGCTACGCCTCAAGGAGATTATCAGCAAATTATCGAGACGATTTCCCAACTGGTTTTAGGAGCGGAAGAAGACTTGGAAATAGTGGGCGAGGAGAGAAGCGAGGGTGATGCTAAAGGATGTACTTGTATAGGTATTGGCACTCCTGGAGCCATTTCACCTGCGACGGGTTTGATGAAAAATTCTAATTCTA
>CAZDMX010000246.1:0-4340 GCA_964506085.1 uncultured Thiothrix sp.
TTAGCCCTAAATATATCCAAATGAGGATGCCCATTAGGGAATTTTTTCTCATAAATAGTAATAGCTTGCTGCATAGAATCAATAGCCTGCTTTTCCTTTCCCAGACTAAAATATAAAACACCTAAATTGAACAAAGTAATCCCCACCGAGGGTACATGAGGATAGCAAAAAATGATCCAACACAGGAATCGGGCGAAAAGGCAATTAACAGAGATGCCCTTTATAATTAACCACTCCATGTGCCCCAGCTTTTAACGGGTCACTCACAGGAAGGGATCAGGGATTAGCCAGCTTGATTTCACCAGTTATCGCCAAGGAAAGACCATAAATCCTATGGAGACTCTACTCCAAGTAAGAAACAACAATATAATAAAAGATTAGTTACTGTCATTCATACATTCAAAGTTAATGAGTAGCCTGCTGATGAAAATACAAGGTCAAAATATAATTCCAGCGCAGAGTCCAAGAGCGGCTCAACCGCTTACTCCTTCTCAATCCAGGCAAGCGGGCATTGCGTTTAATCGTATGCCTGAGAATGATGCGAGAAATACGAAAGGCCTAGAAGAAGAATCACCTCAAACAATCGAGCAAGTTGACGCTTCGATATCTCGTTTAAGTGATACACTTTCAATGAGTTTACAATTTAGAAATAATTCTTCTGGTGATTCCAGCATTGTTAGAAACAGCAATACAACTCAATCAATCAATGCATTAGTTGCAAGAATAAACAAGCTAGTTGAGCTTTACAACAGACTTAACAGCTCAGGTTCAAACCCAGATTCAAACCCAGTTTCAGAAGCAAACCAGAGAGAGGTTCATCAGGAAATTGTGAGTGGTATAACTGAACTCATGATGTCACAGATGTATGACATGAATGAAAGGATGGTTGAAGATCTAAAAAATCCATTCGACTATACCTTATCTGAAGTCAAGTAAGACCCTTCAAGTGGTTGCGATTAAAAGTGATGTCAATGTGAAAAAACCATAATTTGTAGGTTGCGGGTGACGTAGGAACCCCAACAGAGTTGCGCCATGTTGGGGTTCGTTCCTCGGTAACTGCTCCATGCGTTACCTTACCTCCTGTGTCCATACAGTCGTCACCCGCAACAAAAAAGCATCACTTCTAATCACACCCGTCTATAATTGTTTCTTTTTCTAGACAGTTCAATACATCTCCGCCCTTGTTTGCAAAGGAAAGTTGTGTGCATGGTGGACTACCAACAACAAAATCTATTTTGTCAGAAAAGCTATGCTGATTGATATTGATTCCTCTAATATCAATTTCTTGGTGATGGGTATCAAAATTTAAATTATGTGTTTGAGCGTTTTCAGATGATCTGATCATGGTTATACTAGTCTTAAACCTAAAAACGCAGTTGGATCACGAAGTAATATATAAATAAGCCATTGATAACATGTTTAATTAATGGAATGTGTGGTCTGCAATGCCCTGTAATATAAAGATAGAGAATAAGATAAAAAAATATGAAGCTAACATCAGAACAATTTCTCAACTGGGAACATAAATCAATAACCTTATTAGGCATGTCAGGAGTAGGGAAAACCTTCCTTTCTACCTTGTTACGCAACCATGATTGGTTTCATTTTTCGGGTGATTATCGAATCGGAACGCGCTATTTGAATGAAGCGATTCTTGACAATATCAAACTACAAGCTATGCAAGTGCCTTTTTTGCGAGACCTATTGCGTTCGGATTCTATTTATATAGAGAACAATATTACTGTCGATCACTTAAAACCGGTTTCTACCTTTATGGGGAAATTGGGTAATGTCGAGGCAGGAGGATTGCCTTTAAAAGAGTATAAGCGGCGCCAAGCATTACACCGTGAAGCTGAGATTAAAGCCATGATGGATGTGCCAGAGTTTATGCGAAAAGCACAAACGATCTATGGCTTTAATCACTTTATTAATGATGCGGGGGGAAGTGTGTGTGAGTTGGACGAGCCGGAAGTCTTAGAAATGCTCGCAGAGAACTCGCTGATTTTATACATCAAAGCCTCTGAAGAAAATGAGCAGATGTTGATTGATAGAGCGAAATCAGCACCGAAGCCGATGTATTATCGCGCAGAGTTTTTGGATGAATTACTGGATGAGTATATGCAGGGAAATAACATTTCCTATAGTTCCATGATTGACCCTGATGAATTTGTACTGTGGTCGTTTCCAAAATTATTTTATTCGCGCATTCCTCGCTATGATGCAATCGCCGAAAAATATGGGTATACCATTACCACTAAGGAACTGTTTAAAGTAAAAACAGAAAAGGATTTTGTCGAGTTGGTAGCCAAAGCTATTAATCGTCAAAACAAATAAAGAATCAAGGAAGCCTCATGCCATTAGTAGCCCATAATAAACTGCCCACATTTGACCGCCTGGATAAAGAAGGCCAAGCGATCTTGCAACCTGAGCGCGCGCATCAACAAGATATACGCGAGCAACATATTGGTTTGTTAAATATGATGCCTGATGCCGCACTTGAAGCTACCGAAAGGCAGTTTTATCGTTTGATTGGTGAAGGCAATCCGATTATACAAATTTATATTCACCCTTTTACTTTGCCTGTATTAAAACGTGGAGAGAAAGCACAGAAGCATATAGACACTTATTATGAGACCTTTGAAAACCTGAAAAAAGAGGGTCTGGATGCGTTGATTATTACGGGAGCTAATGTCACGCAGCCCCATTTATCCGATGAGTCTTTCTGGGAACCATTAACAGAAGTTGTGGATTGGGCTATTGATAATGTCGCCTCGACACTTTGCTCTTGTTTGGCAACCCATGCGGTAATGGAATTCCGTCACGGACAAAAGCGCAAACACCTAGCCAATAAGCGCTGGGGTGTATATGCGCATAGTGTTACTCATCAGCATCCATTAGTTAGAGGCATCAATACTAAATTTGATGTGCCCCACTCACGCTTCAATCAAGTGGATCGAGGACAATTTGAACAAGCGAAGGCTATCGTGCTAGCCGAAAGTAAAGAGGCGGGTGTGCAATTAGCGGTGAGTAAGGATGGATTGCGATTGGTTTATTTTCAGGGTCATCCCGAATACGATGCAATTAGTTTATTAAAAGAATATAAACGTGAAGTGATTCGTTTTTTTCACAAAAATACAGTGGATTATCCACCTTTCCCTGCCAACTATTTCGATATCTATACAGAATCAGTATTTAATGAATACAAAGACAGGTTAGTTGAAGCAATGGAAGCAGGAGATAGTTTTCCCGAGTTTCCAGAACAAATCATCGCGGACAGAATCCATAATACCTGGCACGACACAGGCGAAGCGATAGTCGGAAAATGGCTTGGATTGGTTTATCAATACACAAACCCTGACAGACGGTTGCACCTTATGGACGGTGTTGACCCCGACAATCCGCTTGGGATAACCGTACAAGCTAACGATGGTTGAAAAAAGAAAATTAAATTAAAAAAATGTTTGACAGATAGGAATATTCGAATATACTTATATTCGAATTTAAGGAAGTACCTCTGTAGGTCACAACAACAAAACATTATAATTTAAATAAATATATATTTCGTTAGGAGAAATAACATGAAAATTCAAACAATCGCATTCGCAGCAATGGTAGCACTTTCTGGAACAGCTTCAGCTAACTGGTTCGACGGTTTCAACAACGGTACTGGAAACGGTCAAGGCGCAGGTAACGCTTCAGGTTGGACTACTGGAAACGGTAATGGTGCTGGAAACGGAACTGGTAAAGTAAACGGATGGGGCGCAGGTAAAGGCGACGCAGACGGTGAAGTAGACTTCGCTATCTCTTTCAAAGGAAAAGGTCGCACTAGCATGGATACTAAAATGGCTGCTGACGGTCAAGGTAATGCTACTGGAAACGGTCTAGCTGACTGGACTGGTGCTGGAAACGGTACTGGAAACACAGTTGCAAACGCTACTGGTTCTAACCAGACTAATGGTGCTGGAACATTCCCAGGAAACAACACTAACGCTCCTGTTTATATGCCTGCTCCTGCTATGATGCAACGTCCAGCTGCACCTGCTGTTAAAGCTGAAGTGAAAGCTGAGAAGTAAGCTTAAGACTTAGTTCTTAACTACACAGCTTTTTCAATAAAGCTAAAAAAAGGCCAGCTTTCATGCTGGCCTTTTTGTGTCTGTAACTTGTTTCGTGCTGAAATAATTACCAACACTTGAAAAGATTACTATTGGCACTAAATAATAAGAATTATAATCTATCGAACAATGTAATAGGACTTCCTGATTACGTGCATGTCTCAGTTATATTGAACATTATAACCACGTCCTGAGGGCGTGGGTAGGTTCGTAGGCTATAGCCTGAGG
>CAZDMX010000247.1:0-4334 GCA_964506085.1 uncultured Thiothrix sp.
GTAGCGCCCTGAGCCTGTCGAAGGGTCGGAACAATGGCACTTCTATTAAATTCAAGCTTAGACATGTGGGTAATCAGGTACTTTTAAATCAAGGGTGACCCTAGTACAATATTTTAGAGACAAACATGAAAATTCTACAAAAAGCTTTTATTTTACCGCTTGTAATACTACTTGCCGTAGGTCTGGTTGTATTTAAAGTCAAAACCAAACCACCTATTGAGCATGAGGACTTACAGTTTCCGGTTAAAGCAGTAAAAGTGATCACCGTTAATAAAATACCGTACCGCGCTCATGCAACAGCGTATGGCAATGTAGAACCTCAAGTATTGGTAAAAGTAAAAGCCGAGGTCAGTGGGAAAATCAGTTACATCCATCCTCAGTTAAAAAAAGGCGGGAGTTTATCCAAAGGCACCGTTGTATTACGCATCGAACCCACTACCTTTAAGTTTTCTCTGGATCAAAGCAAAGCGGGATTATCGGGTAGCCGATCAAGTCTAAAGCAGTTAGAGGTTGAGGAAAAAAGTACGGCACGTTCGCTGGCACTAGCCAGGAAAAATCTAGCAGTAGCCAATAATGAGTTAAAACGCGTACGATCCATCTGGAAAAAACGTTTAATCTCACGTTCAGCACTAGATGCAGAGGAACAAAAAGTACTCGTACAAAAACAACAGGTGGAAGATTTACAAGGTAAGCTTGCTAGCTTTGCAAGCCGTAAACAAGCCACGCGGGCACAGATTAAACAGTCCAAAACAGAAGTAAAACAAACTCAAGACACCTTAGGTCGAACAGAGATTAGCTTACCCTTTGATGCGCGTATTGGCTCGGTTTTGGTTGAGAAAGATGAATTTACCCCAGCAGGTGCAGTACTGTTTGAAGCACTAGGAACTGATGCAGTTGAAATCAACGCTCAATTACCTACTCGGCAATTTCGGCCTTTATTGTCGGGCTTAAATCATAAAAAAATGAACCTGAATGATCCAGCAAGCTTCCAAAAAGTTCTGGCAAATATAAATCTGGAAGCACGCGTGCGTTTGGTAGGTTTTCCAAATCAAGATACTTACTGGGAAGGAAAATTATTACGCATCAGTGAATCAATTGATCCGGTGCGCCACACTATTGGCTTGGTAGTGATGGTCGATAATCCCTATGAAGGTGTCATTCTTGGTGAGCGACCTCCTCTTCTTAAAGGCATGTATAGCTCAATTTCATTCTATGCGCCCGCTAAACCGATGATGGTGATTCCACGCAAAGCCCTGCATCAGGGGCGAGTTTATGTGGCGAAAGAAGATAATACACTTGAGATCAGACCAGTTACCATCTTGTATCAACAAGGTCGATTTGTTGTCTTGAAAGAGGGTTTAAATGCAGGTGAAAAAATAATACTTAGCGATGTCATTCCGGTTATTGAAGGGTTACCACTAAAAATCATCACGGATACAGAATATGAACAACAATTTGTAAGTGATGCACGGGGAGGTCACACAGCAGGTGCAAAGCAATGATTCGCTACTTCGCCACACATCCAACGGCTGCGAATATCCTTATGTTGGCCATTATTGCTATTGGAATCATTTCATTACCCAAGTTAAACAAAGAATCATTTCCGGTAATTAAACCAAGCGAAGTACAAGTCTCAATACTCTATCCTGGAGCCAGCCCTGCTGATGTCGAAGAAGGGATTTGTAACCCGCTTGAAGATGCTACCGATGGCATTAGCTTTTTAAAAGAACAGTTATGTGATGCACGAGATAATATCGGTATCTTCACGCTGGAAATGCAAGAAAAAGGTGATTTACAACTCTTCACCGACGATATAAAAGTAGCCATAGACGGCATTCAAAACTTTCCAGATGATGTGGAAGACCCCGTCATAAAGCAACTAGGGCGTGTCAGTCCAGTAGTAAGTGTTGCCATCACCGCAGATAAATTAACCCCTTCAGAGTTAAAGAATCTGGCAGAATATTATCGCGATAAGATGCTCGCTAATCCTAAAATTCCCATTGTTACCATTGATGGGTTTTCAACACATCAATTACAAGTCCTCATACGCCCCGATATTTTGCAGAAATATCAACTTAGCGTTCAGGACATTGCTAACCTGATTGCTGCTCAAGCCATAGAACTCCCAGTAGGAACATTAGAAACTACCGGTTCTGACTACCAGATTCGTTTCGAGAATGCACGTAAAACGGTTGCAGAGCTTGGCAATCTAGTGATTATAAACACGCTTGAAGGTGGGGAAATCAAACTAAGCGATATCGCTGAAATAGCCGAGAAGTTTGAGAAACGTGAAGAGCAAATTGAATTAAACGGCAAACGCGCTGCGCTATTAAAAGTGAGTAAAAACACTATAGACGATACGTTAAAAGTCTTCGATGCCG
Source organism: uncultured Thiothrix sp. (assembly GCA_964506085.1). GTDB lineage: Bacteria > Pseudomonadota > Gammaproteobacteria > Thiotrichales > Thiotrichaceae > HyVt-477. Next base: position 2,382 of record CAZDMX010000247.1, read on the forward strand.
TGACTGCCTTTGTCGAAGAAGAGAATGCCCGATTACCGGAGGGTAATAAACTCACTATTACGCAAGATTCAGCCTCAGGCGTAAGAGACCGATTAAGACTATTGCTAAAAAATGGTGGGCAAGGGCTGCTGTTAGCAGCATTGGTTTTATTCATGTTCTTTAACTGGCGCTATAGTTTTTGGGTTGCACTGGGTCTGCCTATCTCATTCTTGGGTGGTCTGGCGATGATGGCAATGCTCTCAGTGAGTATTAATATGATTTCTCTAGTTGCCTTATTGATGTCTATTGGTATTTTAATGGATGATGCCATTGTTATTTCAGAGAGTATTGAGCATGAATACAAAAAGGGGAAATCCGCTTTAGAAGCGGCGATTACAGGCACTCAGAAAGTCTTTCGTGGGGTATTTTCATCGTTTATTACTTCAGCCTTTCTATTTGGAAGTCTGCTAATGATGAAAGGTGACATGGGGCAAGTATTGGGCGTACTCCCTGTGGTTTTGCTATCTGTGCTAACTATTTCTTTATTGGAAGCCATGCTGGTATTACCTCATCATTTAAAACATTCACTAGAACATGCACAGCATAAAAAACCTCCTAAATGGCGCCAAAAGTTTGAAGCAGGTTTTGATCGCCTGCGACAAGCCGTAGGGAGAGTCGCCGATAAAGCCATTCTGTTTCGTTACCTCACAGTGGGCATTGCTCTGGCTATGTTGGTACTTTCTGTCGGCTTAATTGCTACCGGTACGGTTAAATTTAAGGCCTTTCCTGATCTGGAAGGTAACACCGTTGATGCGCAAATACTGTTACCTCAAGGCACGCCTCTTGCGGATACCAAACAAGTCATTGATACCTTGCTAAAAGCCTTGGATAAGACCAATGAAGCGTTAAGTAAGAACGAATCAGAGACTCTCATTAAGAATATTCAAGTGGCTTATAGCAAACATGCAGATGCACCAGAAAATGGCGCACACTTGGCAACCATTAGTCTGGACATGCTAAATACCGAACTGCGACAAACAAAAATGTCCGAGTTTACACAACTCTGGAGAGAGAACAGTGGTGATTTGCCTGATGTCATTAGCATCCAGTTTAGAGAACCCAAGGTGGGGCCTGCGGGAAGAGCTATCCATATACGACTCAGTGGCAATGATCTGCAACAGCTTTCTAACGCTTCATGGGATGTGCAAAACTGGTTACGCGGCTATCAAGGTGTCTCCAACTTATTAGATGATATTCGACCCGGAAAACCGCAATTCTCCGTGCAATTATTACCTGGTGCGCTTGCGTCAGGGGTTGATGCCAGAAGTATTGCGCTACAACTTCGAGCTGCCTACCAAGAAATCAAGATTGGTGATGTTTACAAAGGTCGTGAGGCATATGAGATAGTTGCCAAACTAGACAACCGCACACAGAACCCACTGAATGATTTTGACAACTTCAGCCTGTTTTCAAACAAAGGGGAGGCCATCCCGTTAAGCAGTGTGGCTACCGTAACCGAAACGCGTGATTTTGCGCGTATTGCCCGTATTAATCATCAACGCACCGTGAATATCTTTGGTGATGTGGATGCTGAAATAGCGAATACATCCGAAATTGTGGGGGGTCTGCAAAAAGAATTTCTCCCCACCTTACAACAGCGTTATCCCGAAATTCATTTCAACTTTAAAGGTGAAGTTGAAAATGGCAAAGAAACCAGGCTCTCAATTTTATCCGGATTTGGGCTGGGTGCGTTGGGAGTCTTCTTACTACTTAGTTTACAGTTTGGAAATTATCGAGAACCCTTAATTGTCATGTTGAATATCCCTCTAGCACTGATCGGTGCCATTTGGGGACATTATATAATGGGACTGGATTTTACCTTACCGAGTATGATTGGTTTTGTCTCGTTAGCAGGCGTTGTCGTTAATGACTCTATCTTGCTAGTAGAATTTGTTAAATACCGAGTGCAAGAAG
>CAZDMX010000248.1:0-4315 GCA_964506085.1 uncultured Thiothrix sp.
GCAGTTACCGAGGAACGAACCCCAACAATATAGTTTAGATTTTGTTGGGGTTCCTGTCGTCACCCCAACCTACTGCTTACATGTACTTCTGTGGTTCAACTGCGTTTTTAGGATCATGCACAAACGACAAAAACCCTATCCAATTAATCAGATAAGGTTTATTTGATTTATAGACCATAGGTTTAACACCTACTGTCAGATCACATCTCTAAACAGAAATGGAGTTTAAACTTTCTCTTTGATACGTGCAGCCTTGCCCGTTAAGCCGCGTAAGTAGTACAACTTCGCACGGCGCACGTCACCACGACGTTTTACTTCAATACCTGCAATTGTATTGCTGTAGGTCATGAAGGTTCTTTCAACACCTTCACCGTGGGAAATTTTACGCACTGTAAAAGATGAGTTTAGACCACGATTACGCTTACCGATAACAACGCCCTCAAAAGCCTGGATACGCTCACGAGTACCTTCTCTTACGTTTACGCTAACGATAACGGTATCACCTGAATTGAACGCAGTGATCTCTTTGCCAGCCATTTGCTCGTTTTCAATTTCTTGAATTATGTTGCTCATCTCTTTAACCTCAATATTCGACGCATCTGTTAATGCTGTCGTAAAAACTCTTCGAGCAGTTGCTTGTCCTGCTCACTTAAATCTAATTTTTCCAATAGATCAGGTCGTTTTTGATACGTCCTGCCTAATGCTTCCATTCTGCGCCATTTAGCGATTTCAGCATGATTCCCGCTTTTCAATACGGCAGGTATCTGCATTCCTTTTGGTGCTCCTAGTAACTCATCTGGCCTTGTATAGTGTGGACAATCCAACAATCCTTCCGAGAAAGAATCTTGTTCTGCCGACTGTTCATGGCCTAGCGCACCTGGAAGTAACCGAGTAATGGCATCAACCAATACCATTGCAGCTAACTCTCCACCACTGAGAACATAATCACCTATTGACCATTCCTCATCAACTTCCAGTTCTATTATTCTTTCGTCGATGCCTTCGTAACGACCACAAAGCAGGATTAATCCCGTTTCATTCGCGGCTTGTTCTGCCACTGTCTTCTGGTTGACAGTTTTGCCTTGTGGGCTTAAGTAAATCACCTTGCTAGTGGGTGATTGCTTTTTTGCCTCACGTATTGCTGCGAGTACTACATCCGCTTTCATGACCATTCCTGGCCCACCACCATAAGGCCTATCATCGACCGTGCGGTGTTTATCTGTTGCAAAATCACGAGGATTTATGCAGTTCAATTCAATCAGTCCCTGCTTAGCTGCTCGACTAGTCACACCATATTCCGTGACTGATGCAATCATCTCTGGAAACAGCGTAATTATATTAAAGTGCATCATCAAGCCAAGCTAAAACCCTGGATCCCAATCTACGACTATGCGTGATTCATCAAGATCTACGGATTTAATAACATCATCCTTGATCCACGGAACCATATATTCCTTACCTTTCTCACCACTGATGCATTTGACCACAAGCACATCATTACTACCTGTACTAAAAACCCAGTCTACGACACCAAGCTCTTCATCATCTATAGTGAAAACGGACACACCTTCAAGGTCTGTCCAGTAAAAGTTATTGTTTGATAACTTTGGTAGTTGATCACGTTTTATACCGATCTCGATACCGATCATGCTAAACGCCTGATCACGATCATCAACACCTTCAAGTTGCGCCACTACAGCCTTACCTTGTTTATGACCTTTGAGGACTTTAATAGCTTGCCAGCTATCTCTACCCTCACGACCCTTCCCAGTTGCATTTTTTTTGCGTAGATAAAGCGGTGAGTATTTTAAAATTTGTTGTCTGGGTGAAGTATGTGAAAATATCTTCACCCATCCCTTAACACCGAAAACCCCGGAAATTTTTCCAAAAGTTAGTATGTCGTCTTTATCAGCGAGATCAGCGCGGCTAAGAGAACTCATTCTACCAAGAGGCTACGCAGCCTCTTCAGCTTTCTCAACTTTCTCAACTTTTTCTGTTTTGCTTTCATCTGCATTGCTAGCATTTTCTTTTATAAGCTTAGCTACGCGATCAGAAGGTTGTGCACCTTTAGAAACCCAATGATCAACGCGATCCTGATCAAGACGCAAACGAACTTCCTGGCCTTTAGCCATTGGATTAAAAAATCCCATTTGCTCAATATAACCACTATCACGAGGCTTTCGTGAATCTGTTACAACAATTTTATAGAATGGACGTTTCTTAGAACCGCCTCTAGCCAAACGAATAGTGACCATAGTCAAAACCTTAATTAGTGTATCTTCTAGTGTTAATAAAGACAGCCAAGCTGTCAAAAAATAGTCGCGTAATTGTACGGATTTTTCATGAAATGTGAAGCTAAAAACAACGAATATTTACAATTAAGCACCATTTAGCGGTATTTTGTACAATTTAGCCTCAATATAGCTTACTATCAGCCTTGTAAATAACAACAACAATAACCACGGAAACCCAATGAAAACACACCGACCTCCTCAAGCTATTTTAGCTGCTGGTGTTTTTGGTTGTACGATTAGCTGTATTATGCAAATTGCAACCGCCGACATTAGTCTCGCAGAAAAAAGTCTGTCACATGTCTCTGCATCCACCACTTCGCCAGCGGTGACTTTAACGCCCCCTCAAGCTAAACCAAACCTGCCAACAGCCCCATCAAAACTAGAAGCCTTAGTCAATACAGCACAACACATAAAAAAAGGCGCGGGAGTTCTAGGAAAAAATGTGACACCTATCATCAGCAAGGACATTGTAGGTATTCAGTATTCTACAAAATGGTAGTAGGAGAAGGTAAGCTAAAAACCACCCGGAGGAGGCATACCACCCCCCATGCCTGGTGGCATCTGGCCTTTTAACGAGCGCATCATCTTGCGCATTCCACCGCCTTTAAACTTCTTCATCATTTTTTTCATTTGTTTATGTTGCTTGAGCAGACGATTAACATCCTGAACCTGCACACCACTACCTTTAGAAATACGTTTTTTATGAGAACCTTTGATAATGTCAGGAAAACGGCGTTCTCTAGGTGTCATTGAATTTATGATAGCGACCATTCGACTGATATGCTTATCATTAGCTTGATCTTTAAGACCTGCTGGCAAGCCACTTACGCCCGGTAGTTTATCCATTAAACCAGCCATACCACCCATTTTTTCCATTTGCAGCATTTGATCTCGCAAATCGTTGAGGTCAAACGCCTTCCCTTTATTAAGCTTTTTGGCTAAGCGCTGGGCTTTTTTATGATCAACCTTCCGCGTTACATCTTCAACCAGACTTAATACGTCGCCCATGCCAAGAATACGAGATGCCATTCGATCGGGATGGAAAGGCTCAAGCGCGTCAAGCTTTTCACCCATGCCGATAAACTTAATCGGCTTTCCGGTAATTTGGCGAACAGAAAGCGCAGCACCGCCTCTTGCATCACCGTCTGCTTTTGTTAATACAACACCGGTTAGTGGTAGTGCATCATCAAAAGCTTTTGCCGTGTTGGCGGCATCTTGACCTGTCATGCTGTCAACGACGAATAAAGTTTCTACTGGATTAATCGCAGCATGGATGCCTTTGATCTCATCCATCATCTCTGTATCAATATGCAAACGGCCTGCTGTATCCACAATCAGCACATCTGCAAATGATTTTTTGGCCGCTTTAAGCGCTGCTTTTGCAATTTTTATGGGGGATTGTTTTGCATCACTTGGAATGAAATTTGCACCGACTTGCGAGGCAACCATTTCTAACTGCTTGATCGCAGCTGGACGATAAACGTCACAACTCACCACCGAAACTGATTTTTTCTCACGCTCTTTAAGTAGCTTAGCTAGCTTACCGGCTGTGGTAGTTTTACCAGCACCTTGCAAACCCGCCATTAGAATAACCGCAGGAGGCTGAGCTTTTAGATCAAGCGTTTCATTGGTTTTACCCATGATGTCGACCAGCTCGTCATCAACTATCTTGATCAATGCCTGGCCCGGCTTCAAGCTTCCCACCACCTCTTTGCCCAGAGCACGCTCGCGTACTTTGTCAATAAAGGTTCTTACTACCGGTAAAGCGACATCCGCTTCCAGTAAAGCCATGCGTACTTCACGCAAGGTATCTTTTATATTGTCATCGGTCAGACGAGCCTGACCACGAATCTTCTTTACCGTTTGCGATAAGCGTTCGTTTAAATTATCAAACATCGGTGTGGATACCCCTAGAAAGTACAGGTTGAAACAAAATGACGAAACAGTATACCATCGGAATCAGGAAGCTCGAAGACGGTTGAACCTAAAAAACACAGTTGAAACTACTGCGAATGCCTATA
>CAZDMX010000249.1:0-4299 GCA_964506085.1 uncultured Thiothrix sp.
AAGTGGTGAGTTTTGAGGTGTGATATTTATCTTCGTTTGTGTGTTCATTGCTTTAATAAGATATGTACCGTTATTAGTGAGTGTCAAGAAACACTTATATTTTGTAGCCTATGTACGCAAGCTCCATACGGGGCTACAGGTCACCTTATTTAATAATGCAAGAAATAAGAGCTTATAAATCAACCAACAGTGAATACTTCGATAATTACGAATATTATATCTAGTCACTTCGCTATTAATACTAACATAGGTTAATAAAAAATAGATGACTGCATCTTAAAAGCACCCATTGAAGAAGAAATAGGATCAGAATAAATAGAGAAAGAAGAAATAGAGATGACCCGTCGCATTTTATTCACTCATTTCGTAAAATAACAGGCTACACGCCAGCAAAATACGCATATAAGTTTGATGTCTGATTTATACAATACATACAAGATGGATGACCCTAATGATAGTGGCGTACAAATGCGGGCTTTTGACGATGATTTTAAGTCACATGGAGCTGGAGACCCCTAGTTAAAGTGAAGGGTGTAAAGCCTGGCCCTGGAGGTACAATGGTTTACTTTTCAGGTGAAGACTGTGGCGTTGAGGAAGCTCGAATTGAGAAAGCTGGAGGTAGGATTGTAAGACCAAAATTCTCAATTGGAGAGCATGGTTTTGTCTCACTTGCTTCTGACACTGAAGGCAACACAATTGGATTTCATTCGACCACGTAAGTTGATTTAGTCAATACTGTTACAAAAAATAGACAATCAACACAAAGCTTTATTGTGGTTCTAGGTTCATTGCGATTCCTCGTCTTTCGACTCAATCACTACACCCTGATCATCGTCTAATTGTACTTGCTTTAGCCATTGACCTAACATAATGGCTCTCCCTTGACGACGCTCCACCCCTTCGACACTAAATTCAAATTGATAGATTCGCTGAAAACTTAGCCTACCTTGACGGTTACGACTCGGTTTAATACTTTGCAAAGAAACCGTTTGATCTAATAGCTGTACATCAATTTCTTTACAGGCGCGGTGAGCCGCCTCAATGGCTTTCTCCCTACTTTTCATGGAGTCTAGCCAAAAATAAATTAAGGCTGCTAAAATCAGTAGTACAATTAAGATGCTATTCATTATTTTAGAATCCTACTTTAAACACATTAATCATTATGCTACCTGATCAAAAAACTATCGAAGACTTGCTCAAGCAAGTCGCAAAAGATGAAATACTGCCACGTTTTCTTAACACTGGCTATGAAATAAAAGCCGATGGTAGTTTACTAACAGAGGCAGACTTGGCGACCGACCGTCGTATTCATGATTTTCTGGCCGAACACTATCCTGACATAGCTTTTCTCAGTGAAGAGATGTCGCTTCATGAACAAGAAAATCTGCTCACGAATGAACCTTACTTGTGGTGTTTAGACCCCTTGGATGGGACGAGTAATTTTGCTGCGGGAATTCCTTTTTTTGCTATATCTCTTGCCTTATTCAAGCAAGGCGAAGTCGTTATGGGTTTCACCTATGACCCTATACGTGATGAAATGTTTAGTGCTGTTAAAAATGAAGGTGCGTGGCTAAATGGCAGCGTATTAAAATGCAAAGCCAGCGGTTTTGACATGAACAAAGCTATTGCTATTGTTGACCTGAAACGCTTATCAAAATCTCTAGCTGAAAGAATACTTCTCAACCCTCCCTACAAATCACAACGCAATCTTGGAAGTTGTGTACTGGAATGGGCATGGATGGCAGCCAACCGGGGGCACATGTATCTGCACGGCGGTATGAAATTATGGGATCTGGCCGCTGGAACCCTGATACTTGATGAAGCAGGTGGCTACTCATCCACTCTAGAGGGAGAAAAAGTGTTTAAAGCCTCCATGCAACCCAGATCTGTCATTATCTCCCCTGATAAAGATATATTTATTGAATGGCAGTCATACCTTCAGATTTAGTATCTTAAATTTACTATTTCTTCACTATCGCTACACCCGTCGTTCACCCCTGAATTGCACCCATTTTAACACCTAGTTCAAGACGACCACTTATCCTGAAATACCACACCTTCATTGAAGTGTGGATAGATACTTTAGTAACAATCATGTATCAACACATCTAAGATACAAAAAAACCGTGAAGGGAGTTTTTGGTAAATATTTAATCAGATTAAGGATAATAAAATGCAAATAAATTCAACACAAATATCCATACAAAAAGTATCCGTTAGTGGTGGAAGCCTAAATGCCAGAAATAGAAAACAGAGCGGCAGTAGCCTAGCCAACATTTCTTCAATACTTGGTCAACTAGGTACTGCTAGTTCGCAACGACGTGGATCACGTCGTCAACAACCCAACATTCAATTAATACTTAAACTAATAATACGCCTGATTAAGCAACTAATTGATCAATTACAAAACAAACAGGATCAGTATCGTACTTTCGATGGAACCAATAATAATTCAAAGCACCCAGAACTCGGTAGTACAGAACAACCTCTCAGAGATTTTATCCCGAAGGATGCAAGCCGAGAAATAGGTGGCACAACAGAATCACGCCTACCTAGCGCCCGCGAAATTAGTAACACAGTAGCTAATCAAGAAAACGATACCGCCAACAGAAAAGGCTTAAGCGATATGTTCTGGTTATGGGGACAATTCCTTGATCATGACATTAATATCACTCACCCTGATTCAACAAAAGAAGCCAATATAAAGGTACCTACAAACGACCCCTTCTTTGATCCTCAAGGGACTGGAGAGGCGCAGATTGGATTTCATCGCTCTGTCACCATTACCGATGAAAACGGTAATACAACGCAGCCTAATGACATCACTGCTTATATTGATGGTTCAAATGTCTATGGTTCCGACAAAGAAACAGCCGACAAACTCCGTTCATTTGAAGGTGGTCGCCTCACCCAAACGGTAAATGGCCTGCTACCAGAAAATGAAAAAGGTCAATTCGTCGCAGGTGATATCCGTGTTAATGAACATGCTGGCCTATCTGCCATGCACACACTTTGGATGCGAGAGCATAACCGTATTGCTGACAAACTCAGTAATAGTCGACCCCATTGGAGTGATGAAAAGGTTTTCCAGGAAGCCAGAAAACAGGTTGTAGCACAGATGCAAGCCATCACTTACAACGAATTTGTACCACAGCTAATAGGTGAAAACAAAATAGGCCGTTATACCGGTTACGACAACAATCTCAGCCCACAAATCAGCAACTCATTCTCCACCGCAGCGTATCGTCTTGGTCACACCATGCTTTCATCCAACCTACTTAGACTGGATGAAGAGGGCAATGAGATAAAAGAAGGCCACCTATCATTACGCAATGCATTCTTTAATCCTGATAAGGTAAGAGAAGCCGGAATAGACCCTATTTTACGAGGCTTTGCTTCGCAAACAGCACAAGCTGTTGATCCTATGATTATTGATGATGTCCGTAACTTCCTCTTTGGACAACCCGGTCAAGGTGGATTTGATCTTGCCGCATTGAACACTCAACGCGGCAGAGACCATGGCTTAGCCAGCCTAAACGACTCACGTGAAGCATTAGGCTTATCTCGTATTACCAGTTTCGATGATCCCATCTGGCAAGGTGATTTTGGTCAGAAGCTCGCGCAAGTTTATGACAGCCCTGATGATGTCGATCTATGGATTGGTGGCCTGGCCGAAAAGCATGATGGAGATTCGCTTGTCGGTGAAACATTTACAGGTATTCTGAATGATCAATTCACGCGTTTACGTTCTGCCGACAGCTTCTGGTATGAGAGACAATTTAGCCGCCGTGCCATTAATAAATTCAATAGAACCACTCTGGCTGATGTAATAAAGCGTAATACCGATATCCAGTCCATCCAGAATAATGTATTAGTGGCAAAACCACGAGGCGCACAAGCTGCTGCTACAGCATTCTCGACACAAGCAGCTGCTACTATCCGTACATTAAATACAGCATCTGCTGATATTGAAAGCGCAGGCAATACAGGAGCCATTGGAGCTGCAAGCATTCAAGCTGCCACCCAGCCACAACAACAACCCGTCATTGATGCAGCACAAGAACAACGTTTGCGCGATGCATTTGAGAATGGTTTATTTGGATAGCTTTGCAGTAGGCTAGTTTTGTAGAGACAAGGCATGAGACTTGTCTCTACCTGATGATGTATCCTAGCTTCACCTGATAATGTGTCCTAGCTTCTTGCAGGATATTCTATCAAGCTTGGTAGCCTTCCCTAGGGCAAACCCTAGGCTGTCGAAATACACGGCTTTTTGAAAGCCAAAGCACCTTGGTTTTTGGA
>CAZDMX010000250.1:0-475 GCA_964506085.1 uncultured Thiothrix sp.
GCAATTAGACACAGGGCCGTTTCCGAAATTACCTTGTACCAGAAGAACAGGTAGAGGCCCCAATATTTGCAGAGCTACTCAGGAGTCTGACTCGAGATTTCAGGGCATTGCATACCAGTACGGGCATCGTGCTGCAAGACGATTTCAAAGCTGTGATATTTCAACGTCAATAACGAGCCGGCCAGAGACTTGAGTAATTTCTCTTGTGTGGTATAAACGTTTCAATTACAGTGCGCTACGTGATGTTTGATTTAATTATGGTAATTAGCGACGAACAGGCCATAGAGAAATCGGCTGTAGGGTGTAAACCAGGCTCAATCGGGAATCACACACTATTTAAACAACAAAATCCTTCATCGCACACGCTATCATTATAATTTGGGAGTGACTGTGAAAAAACACACCAGAAATTATATCTCTCTAGCTACTTGTTTTTTAATCACACCCTTCATTCTATTGTCACCTGTACATGGCA
>CAZDMX010000250.1:485-4294 GCA_964506085.1 uncultured Thiothrix sp.
GAAGAATGACGATATTACAATGCGCCTGAATGCCCAGTTCAGTATAGGCGCGAGTGTCCGGATGGAGGATCTCGATCCAGACTACATAGGCGAATCAAATGGTGGGGAAGGCGGGCCATCAACAACAGACGATGGCACTCAAAATTTCGAGAAATATGATGTTATCTCGTCGCCGGTGAAAGGCATTGTTGAGCTGGATATATCAAAAGAAAATTATGGATTTTTTACGCGGGGCAAAGCCTGGTATGACTACGCGCTTGATCAAAATGATGTACGCCATGGTAACTCTCTGAATGGATATGTATCCAACGAGCCGCTGGAAGATAATGATTTTTCCCGCCTGGCCAGATTCAAGGGTGCAGTCTTGCTTGATGCTTATCTCTACGGCGATATGGATATCGGGGATATTCCCGTTTCCGTCAGGTTGGGTAGGCATGTACTCAGCTGGGGGGAGAGCACCTTTATCCAGAATGGTCTTAACATCATCAACCCCTTTGATGTCAGCGCTTTTCGCCGGCCAGGTGCTGAGGTCAAGGAAGGTTTACTACCTGTAGGCATGTTATCTGTTAATGCAGGACTAACAGAGAAACTGAGTCTGGAAGGGTTTTATCAATTCGAGTGGGAAAAAACGACCATAGACGGTTGTGGTACGTATTTCTCAACAGCAGATTTTGTTGCTGAAGGTTGCAATGTAGTTTCAATTCGTACACGCAATGATCAGGCATCTTTGATACAGGGTGAATTTATAGCTAGAGACAAGGATGATAGACCGGATAATCTGGGTCAGTATGGAATTTCTGCCCGTTATTTCTCTGATTTATTCAACGGCACAGAATTTGGTCTCTATTTTATGAACCTGCACTCAAGGTTACCGTTGATCGCGGGTAAGCGTACTTCCAATCCGAATCCTCTCGCGCCTTTCGAAGGTGATATTACCCAGCCGGGATGGGCATTAAACCCCAGATACCTCATCGCTTATCCAGAAGATCTGAAAATTTATGGTTTAAGTTTTTCCACAACTATCGGTGGTGTTGCCTTCAGTGGCGAAATCTCGTACAAGCCAGATACACCCATCCAGATAAACGGCGCAGAAATATTAAACGCGGCAGTGACAGAAAACGATACGTTTCGGTTTACACCACGAATCAAGGCAGTCGGCCTGGGAGAAAGGCAGGACGGATTTGATGGATTTGATGTTACCCAGATTCAATTTACAGGAATCAAGTTTTTCGAAAATGTATTCGCTGCTAGCCGGCTTGTTTTAGTGGGAGAAGTAGGCATCGTATTAACAGATGATATAGGAATAGATAAGACGGGCCAGAGATATGGCAGAAATACAGTATTTGGCCTGGGAGATTTCCAGTCTCCTGCCAACCCGAATGCGGACTGTGCATTTTTGACTAGCGTTGTTCCCAGTATCAATGGAGATTGCCGTTCTGATGGTTTTGTGACAAGCAGTGCCTGGGGTTACCGTTTACTGGCTCGGCTTCAATATCCCAGTTTGTTCCTTGGCCTGAGTGTAAACCCTACGCTTGCCTGGTCGCACGATGTCAATGGCTATTCACCAGAGCCTGCCCAACAATTTCATGAAGGCAGAAAAGCCGTCAGTTTAACCTTGCCTTTCGAATATCAATCAAAATATTTACTAAGTCTTGGATATACCCTCTTTTATGGTGGGGATTATAACGTCCAGACGGATAAAGACTTTGCTTCTATCAGCTTTTCCCTGTCTCTATAACATATTTGATTCTTGTCACTGATGGAGCGCCGATTTCCGACCTAGGGCCAAATACATTCGGCCAACACCCTTGAGGATGGGCATTGAACATTTTCTGATCAGGTCGCCAGTATGGCTGGGCAGAATTGGCCGAATGAATTCGGTACTAAGGTAAGGTATTCTCTTTTCTGCGGAAAGTGAGTTTAAATTCGCTACCCAAACTTACGTTCTTCAAGAACATAAAAGCAAATTATTTTGTCTTGCATTGTCGAGTTACTTAACACATGGCAATTATTGCTCAAGATATGTAATATCTAATATAACAATATGTTTTAATTAAATAAATAATAATATCCGTTCAATTTTGTATCAAATTACACGTCGGAATTCTTGACATAATTGTGCTGACAACAGATAAGCGATTTTCGATAGGATGGTTAAGCATCTAAATTTATTAGGTAATGTCTCTAAATGTACCTGTTGGTACAAATGCTGCAGCAATTTTGTGATTGAGAGTGTACGTATTTAGAGAGTACGTATAGTAGAGAGGTTGCTACCAGTTATTTTTAGGTTGGTAGCGTAAGGTAATACGCCATGAACTGAATTACAGGTCTGGGCCATTATCTAAATTTTTAAATCCTGATTTTTTTAGTATTTTGTACTTAATCTTAGGAGAATGAAATGAAGACCTTTCGAAAAACTGCTTTGTCGCTGATGCTTGCAGCGACATCCACAGTAGCTAACGCCGCTACAGTAGTAATCCCGTCTAACACTTTTAACTGTACTGGTGACATCTGTGTGGTGTTCGCGGTCACTGAGGTAGATATTACCGTCCAGATTCCAGATTCTGATGGTGTTTTCGGTGCTACCGCGCTTACAGCCGAGCTTGGAGACCCTAATGTTGTTCTAAATAAAAGTTCTATTCCGTTGAACTTCGCTAATGACGGGTATACGGACACTGACCCAACCGTCTACACTGATATAAATGGTAATACAAGCGATGGTGATACCCCTGAAGCTGCAGGAGTCGCTTTAACCGTTAGCGGTGGTGTGCTAACTGGCCAGCTGGCAGTATTCGGTTCAGGTGAGACATCTGGCCTCAAGGTTTTTGCTGTCTATGATTTTGACAACGAAAGCTTCATTGCTTACACATCTAACGCTGCTGGAGGATCATCACAGGTCGGTGATGGTACCTTCACAAACCCGGGTGCTGCTGTTATACCGGTACCTGCTGCACTATGGCTGTTTGGATCAGGTGTCCTTGGTCTGGCAGGTGTAGCCCATCGTAAAGCTAAAACAAGTTAAGTAATGTGAAGTAGTACAAGTACATAACTTTAGTTAAGTAAAAAGGGGCATTGCGCCCCTTTTTTTTCAGTGAATACAGACCTAAGGCCTGAACCAGTCACATGCAAGTTTCCTGAAATACATTCTGAAATTTGTACCCGGGAACCGAAGTCCAACCAATACCGTCATCATTTTGAGGCAGTCACAGGTTATCGGCTTTTTATCTATCGCCTTAGCGCTTATATGCCTGAAAACAACGGCGTATTAACGCTAAAACGAAATGGCTGAAATTAACTTAACGACCTGCGCGGCGTAGCGCAGAGGCGGAAAAGTCTGAGCGTTTGGCCTTGTTTTTATAACCCCATTTTAAATAGAAAGGAAGTTCATTACTCAGGCCGGTTACTAGATAACGCCCTGAGTTCAGGTCATTTAAACTATCGGCCACAACCCAGCTGGTATCGTTATCGTAAAACTGTATGGCATACGCTTCACCGACACGCCAAAGTTTATCTCGGCCGTCATAGTGATCGATAACAGCAGCACCCCAAGTGTCTTCATCGATATACATATCGCGTTTTTTATAAATGTGCCGTGATCCCTTTTTGAGTTCGGCAGTAATATGCCAGACTCGATGAAGCTCATAGCGTAGATGCTCGGGGTTTACATGACCTTTTTTTATTATATCTTTATACTTCAATGAGGTGGACAACAATTTGTACGAATTGTAGGGGATATAGATTTCCTTTTTACCGTGTAATGTCCGGTCATACCGGTCTGGAGCACCATTGAACATGTCGAAATTATCGGT
>CAZDMX010000251.1:0-4283 GCA_964506085.1 uncultured Thiothrix sp.
ATCGTATCAATATCTAAAAATGGGATCTCTCTATATGAAAGAAGCTGTTTGATTACGTCGCTCTATGCCTTGGGCAGATGCAAATAAAGAAGGATTGGTATTTGTAGCTTTTGGCAAATCATTTGATGCATTTGAAGCATTATTAAATCGTATGGTAGGTAAGGATGATGGAATTCCTGATGCACTATTTACATTTACACGCCCAGTGACGGGGAGTTATCTGTGGTGTCCACCTATTAAAGATGGGTGTTTAGATATAAGAGCAATGCTAGTTTAAAATTTTGATATAGAATGATGCGACTATATCCAATATTAAAGGATGTTAGATTTTGATAACTGATCATTAATTTGAGCGGTATGCTTGGCAAGTTAATTTACTACAATACACACGCCTTTTATGACAAGCACTACGCTGAAATTGAAGCGCTTCGTGAAGAATATGAAGAATCAACAGGCGAGCCTTTACAGATCAAAAACGATCTTAAAAACCATCTAGCTTGGTTCGCCTTTGAGCAGGTGGCTTATCAATTGGTTTGTGAGATTGAACCAGAGCTTGTTTAGTTCTGGTATAATGTAAGCGTTAATGATTTAAAAGAGTAATGATATGACAACGGTTGCTGTAGAAATACCTGATTCAGTTTTTCCTGCGCTACAACTCGATCCAAAAGAGTTTGCCAAGGAGATGCGTTTGGCTGCTGCTATAAAGTGGTATGAGTTAGGCAGGGTATCTCAGGGTAAAGGTGCAGAGGTTGCTAATCTAAGTCGTGCGGAGTTTATCAAAGCCTTATCAGAGGCAAAGGTATCTCCTTTTGAGATAAGCAATGAAGATTTATTAGAAGAACTGCACGATGCCGATTAAACGTGTTGTTATCAATGCATCACCTCTCATAACACTTTTTTCTAGTCAGCAAGATTACTTACTACCTGAATTATTTGATGAAGTTTATGTTCCTGATGCTGTATGGAATGAAGTTGTTCATTCAGGAAAAGAGGATGTAGCTGCGCAACAAATACCACATATTGATTAATATGGGTAAACCCCCAGCTGTGCTGGGGGTGACTCGCATAGGTTTTACCGAGCCAAGGGTAAAGAGAGTACTTTCAAGTCTCGACTAAGAGATAAGGAAGTAAAGCTATGCGAGACTATAAGAGTTTGTCCCATACCCGTTGGGATTGTAAGTATCATATTGTATTTATCCCAAAAAACAGGAAGAAAGTTATTTATGGACAGGTACGAAAGCATCTAGGAGAGATATTCCATGAGCTATCGAAGCGAAAAGGTGTCGTGATAGAGGAAGGCCATTTAATGGTAGATCATGTCCATATGTGTATAAGCATACCTCCTAAATATGCGGTATCAAATGTAGTTGGGTATATCAAAGGAAAAAGTGCGATATCGATAGCGAGAAAGTTTAAAGGGCGTCAGAGGAACTTCTCAGGTGAGAGTTTCTGGGCAAGAGGCTATTTTGTATCTACAGTAGGATTAGATGAAGATATAGTAATAGAATATATCCGAAACCAAGAAAAGGTAGATAAGCAACAGGATCAATTGAAGTTAGGAATTTAACCGCGCCCTTGGCGCTTACTTGAGCCCCTTGGGGGCGTCAACCTAATAAGCCTCCGGCTTTGCCGGTGGTCATTTAACTGGCTCCAATTCGGTTTCTTGGTTAGTTGCTATATCAGCAAAGGCTGGGGTGAAAAAAATTGTGGAGACAATAGACAGGGAGGTTTGCTTTAATCGCATTTGAATACAAGTGTTTTTAAAAAAGAATGACAATTATATCTTATTTTTCAAAATAATTACTTATACCCTTTTCTAATGCTGTAACGAATTCTTCTTGGTAAACTGAGTCACTCAATAAGATCTCTTCATCACGATTAATAATGACTCCACATTCAATTAATACTGTGGGCATATTAGGTGTTTTTAGTATAAGGAGGTCACTAAATTCATAAACCCCTTTTTTAGGGTTTAGTGGTTTTTTACTCTTTTCACCTTCTATACTTTCTGCATGATGGAGGGATGGAATGAATTTATTATTAAGTAAGGATGCTCCAATATCATTAGCAAGTTGATGACTAGCTTTTGTATGGGAGTTTTTCTTTGATATAAAAAGGGAGTAACCATGATATTTTTCGGTATATCGTTGTTTTTTCCTTGATATATCCACTCCGATAAATATCTTGGTTGTACGGAATCATGGTGTATTGATATAAGAACATCAGCGTTGAACTGTTGTGCAATATTGGCTCTTTTTTTCAGAGGTATGTTGGTATTATCTGGATTTATGATGAAAGCATGGAGGTTTTTATTGGTATTGAGTTTTTGAAGCAAAGCGAAGGCAATATCTTTATTGAAATAATATTCACCAACCCCTTGGGAACTTATTGCTCCTTGATTTTCAACTGAGTGTCCGATATCAATCGCCACAATGAATTTGTTTAAGCTCTCAGCGAAACAGATAGGTGTGATTATTGTTAGTATAAAAAAACTAAGTTGTTGTATGCTTTTTAAGTAGTTCATATTAATGATCTCTAAACTGAATAAGATATGCTCCAGAAGATTAGGGCAGTCATCACCGTGTATATCATTATCCCACAAAATAAAACTTTATTTCCTGTCCTCACAACATATAATCATGGGGGTGGAAAATTTCCAAATCATAATTTTGAGGTCAGAGACATAATGACGACTATACATTTAGACTCAGAGATAGATCTTGAACAGGTAATTCAGGGTATGAATAAGCTTGATAATATAGAACTTGAGAATGTTCTTTCTCGAATCAGTATCATGTTAGCTAAGAAAAAGGCTCCAAGCCTACCTAACCAAGAGAGTAAACTGCTTGGAACTATCAATCAAAGTGTGGATAGAGCTATTTTGCAACGTCATACTGACTTAACCAAATTGATGCATGATGACAAGTTGACGGAGATAGCTCATAAAGAGCTTATTCAACTAATTGACCAGTTAGAACTAGCTGATGCTGAACGACTGCAAGCACTTGTTGAGTTAGCTAGTATTCGCGCTGTCACCATAGATGCGCTTATGCAACAACTTAATATTCAAGCACCTAAACCTCGACTTGTTCATTAATGTCTAGACGTTATCTAACGACACAAGAACAATCTGACATAACTCAACGTGCAAATTCACGTTGTGAATATTGTGTAAGCCCAATGGACTACGCTGCCCAGCCGTTTGTTTTTGAACATATCATTCCTGTTAGCCGAGATGGACAGACATCACTCGACAATCTTGCCCTTTCCTGTGGTGGTTGTAATGGTCATAAATACAATAAAATTGATGCAGTGGACATGGTTGAACAGGTAACTGTTCCTTTATTTCACCCTCGACAGCATAAATGGTTAGATCATTTTTCGTGGAATGAAGATTACACTTTGATGATAGGTGTAACTTCTACAGGTAGAGCTACTATTGACCTCTTATGCTTGAATCGAACAGGCGTAGTAAATATTAGAAAAGTATTGTGTCTTGTTGGTAAACATCCACCTGTTTTAAAGTAAAACTCTCATTTCAACCGCAATATTGAGCCGCTTATCCATTAACAACCTACATAAAACTGGTACAATACTGGTACAGACATCAGTTTTACACCTTTCGCTCGATTACCTTAAGTTGACCCCACCATGTCGATTACTGATTTAAAAGCAAGTAGATGACCTCTTCAGTCTACGTACGACTTTTTTCCAAAGTAATAATATTACTCAAAGGGATTGATAATCTCTAATTGCCCAGCTATTTTTTGACCACTTTGCATATCTTCTGAGTACAGTGTTGTACAGCCTTGCTCTAAAGCACTGACTAATATCAAACTGTCAAAATAGCTATATTGATACCTCTCACCTAGTAACAAAGCTTGTCGAATGGTCTGAGAGCTGACCAAAGTAATTTGGAAAATGCTCTCCAGCTCAGTCATTGCAGATAGAATCTCACGATAAGAGAGAGAAAACTTTCGATACAACACATTGTTAAATTCATTTAAAACCTGAGTACTTACCCAAGCTGTTCCACGGTTGTCTGCTACACACTGATGAGCGATTTGTTGTTTTTCTTCCTCGGTTGACGAATAACTATAAATCAACACATTCGTATCAAAAAACACCTTATCTGACATTGGCATCTTCCCGATCAAACTGATAATTTTTTGTATTTAGAGAAATAGCTTGAAAGAGCTTTGTATTAGTATTTTTAGGTAACTGATCTAGCTGGTTTAATTGCATCAATTTTTGTAAGTGATCGAATGTCAGACCAGGGTGAG
>CAZDMX010000252.1:0-4279 GCA_964506085.1 uncultured Thiothrix sp.
CGGTAACAGAAGGCGGCAATTTCGATAGAGATGCCACAGCCAACGGTACGCTACAACTCGCTCAAGGCGGTGTCATGGTCAAATCAGGTCTGGATGCCTGGCCATATGCTTACCTGTTTGGCAATGTTGACTTAAATACACCGACTGATGCACAGACTTTCACAGTAAAAAATACTGGAAGTCGAACACTAGCTATCACAGGAACTGCTACTACTGGAAATAATGCTAATGAGTTCATCATTAGCAATGACACCTGTACCGGTCAAACATTAGCCGCTAATGCCACTTGTACGGTATCTGCAAGTTTTCAGCCTACTACAATTGGGTCAAAATCAGCCTTGTTGAGGATTAGTAGCGATGACCCAGACAACGCAACCGCCAGCATTTTCTTAAGAAACCATGAGGCCAATAAAGAAGAATCAGCACGTCGTCTTCCCCCTGTACTCAATTCATTCAGCATAGAAGATAGTGCAGGGCAGCCAGTTACCAGTATGCAGTCAAATACTGCCTACACCATCAAATGGACCATTCTTGGCTATCACGAAGACTACTCTTCCATAGTGGCGTTATTTGATTGTACAGGCATTGCCGATGAAACCAGTTGTGGTAATAGCTTTGGTGATGCCACGCGTTTCGAGGATTCGGGTATCATTGCAAAAGATGCACCTGCAACAGACGGCATTTGGTCGCATGGAAATGTGCAATCAAAGATATTCACCTTTAGCCATGCCTTTACCACACCCGTGGTAGCGGTGAATACACCCATTGTGATTCGTTTTTATCGTAAAAATGATAAAGACCAACAAGCAGGCAATGGCAGTTTGTCATTGATAATCCCGGGCAATCATGCAGATGATTATTACGATACAACAGGAAGGCGTGTGAAAAATACAATAGCACCCTAAAAAGCGCTAACAAAGAATTTATACTTAATTTCATACTTAATGCAATGGATTATAAAAATTGTCTATAACTGTGAATAGACCAATATTATCTTAAGGTTTAATAAATTATATGATTACCCAGATGTTTCAGCCATAGTTACAGACATCACCACAAAGATTCATAAATATTCATATAAAGCCGTAGGTTGTGGGTGAGGAACGAACCCCAACAGGAGTACCACATCGTTTGTTGGGCTTCCTATCGTCAGCCCAACCTACAGGTTCTATTAAATAGTTATAAGTACGGCTGAGACAGCTACGTAATCAGGATAAATTATGACAAATACTGTGATTATCAACCGTCTGAAAGGTCCAGTGAAAAGTATGGTTTTCCTTTTTTTTGGGTTACTCATGCCTTCAGTGTATGCCAGCTCAGGTCTTAATATTAGCCCTTATGCCTACCTGTTTGGAAATACTGACCTGAACAGCGCTACTTTAGCGAAGCGTTTCACCATCAAAAACACGGGGAGTCGGACACTTAATATCCAAGCCAGTAGCCTTGCAGGGGCCAATCAAGACCATTTTATCATTACGCTCGATAATTGTTCAGCTCAAGCCCTTGTCTTAGATGCAAGCTGTGACATCCATGTCAGCTTTAAACCAAAAAGTATCGGTTCAAAATCAGCCGTGCTTTCAGTCACTACTGATGATCCTGATAATCCAAAAGTTAATGTCTTCTTGAGAAATCACGAAGCTGATGAGGAAGAGTCTGAACGTCGGCTTCCTCCGGTACTCAATTCATTCTCTATAGAAGATAGCGCAGGGCAGGCTACGGGCAATATGCTGCCCAACACTCAGTACACTTTTAAATGGTCAATATTGGGTTATCATAAAAGTTATACCTCATTGGTCGTAATGTTTGACTGTACTGGAATAGCTGACAATACCAGTTGTGGTAATAGCTTCTCTGATGATAATCGCATCCTGAGTTCTGGATCAGTCTTTCCAAACACATCAACTAATGGCAACTGGTTTCATGGAAATATTCAGTCCAAAGTATTTAATTATAGCTATACATTTACAACCCCTAATACTGCTTCGAGCACCCCTATTGTTATCCGTTTTTACAGAAAAAATAATAAGGACTTAGCCGCAGGTAATGGGAGTTTGTCCTTAATAATCCCTGGTAATCAAGCTGAGAATTATTACGATACCACTGGAAGGCGCATCAAGGGAACAATTGTCCCCTCACTAACTTCTGACGCTGACAATGACACCATTCCATATGCAACAGATAATTGTCCAAGTATTGCTAATACCAACCAACTAAACACAGATGGTGACTTGTTTGGAGATGCTTGTGATAGTGATGATGATAACGATACTATTTCTGATGTTGATGAAGTGAATGCGGGTACAAACCCTCTGTTAGCAGATACCGATGCCGATAATGTGGATGATAATGAAGATGATTTTCCACTTGATCCTAATAAAGTAGCTACTGTAGAAAAAGCGCATCGGTTATTAACGCAAGCCACTTTTGGTGCAACTCTTGATGAAATTAATCGAGTAGTTAGCATAGGCGCTAAAGCTTGGATAAATGAAGAATTGGCAAAAAACTCCGCTTACGACACTACTTCAGACTTGCATTTAACCCATCTAGAAAGAACTATTCAAATTACTCTAGCGGCAGAACCCACTATTAATTGGTATAGCGCACCCGCCTTTAATCAGGGAGAAGCGGGTTTCAACGTAGATGACTATCAAATGGCAGCATGGTGGGAGAATTCACTAGGTTTACACCCCACTAATCAGGCACATGGCAGCGATCAGCTAAGACAGCGCGTTGCCTATGCGCTTAGTCAATTACTCGTTACTTCTAACACAGAGCCTCCTTTAGCTAGACGCGGTGAGTCACTAGCTTTTTATTATGATCTGCTGGCTAAACATGCACTGGGCAATTTTAGAGATTTACTAGGTGAGGTGGCGCGAAGCCCGACTATGGGTATCTTCCTTTCTCATCAAGGTAATAAAAAAGCCAATGTGGTAGCAGGCACACGTCCCGATGAGAACTTTGCTCGTGAAGTCATGCAACTTTTTAGCGTCGGTTTGTATGAGTTAAATCTAGATGGATCGCCTAATCGTGATGCTAATCCTGCCAGTTATCCTGATGCAGGGGAGTCATTGATCCCCACGTACGATCAAAAAGATATAGAAGAACTAGCCAAGGTTATGACAGGCTGGGATCTGGTTGGCAATACTCACTATGGCAATCGATCTAACAGACAAGGCGACTATACCCAACTAATGGAATTTACGGCTTCTGAGCATGAGGATGAAGTGGCACTGGGTGGAGATGGTAACGTCACTGTATTAGGGCAAACCTTTGCGCTCAATGCCGGAGCTGATCAAAGCGGTATGGATGCTGCGCTGGATGTGCTCTTTAACCACCCTAATGTCGCACCCTATGTGAGCCACCATTTAATCATACGATTAGTCACTTCGAATCCATCTTCTGACTATGTTGCCCGTGTGGCAAGCGTATTTAATGACAACGGTAATGGTGTCAGGGGTGATTTAAAAGCGGTCACAAAAGCGCTGTTAACCGATGAAGAGGCTCGTGGTGATGCGTATCAAACCATCGCTCATTTTGGGAAAGCTAAAGAACCTATGTTGGCATGGACACAGATGCTTAGAGCCTTAAATGCCAAGCCGCTTGATGGCTGGAAAGGAAAAGATAAAACAACCTTGGTATCGGGGGTTTATTGGTATCGTGCGCCACAAAAGCAATTAGGCCAAGCACCTATGCGTTCTCCTTCGGTGTTTAATTTCTATAGCCCAGACTATATTTCTAGTGATGGTTTCTTTGCTAATAACAGTCTAGTTAATCCTGAATTGCAGATTCAGACGGACCAAATTCTAGTCGAGATCAATAACCGTGTATACAGGCAGTTAGATGCATACGAAAAAAACCGAATAACGATTCTGGATGGAAAAACACTCAGTGAATTTGCGGCAACAAAAGGAATTTCCACTGATTCCACTCTTGTTGATTTCACACCACAGTTACAACTTTTTGAGCAAGCACTTGATGGTGATACTAATGGCGATTTTGCCAATATGGAAAACACCGATACAGACGGTATTCGCTTTAAAGCCAAGGCGGTTGATGCACTGATTACTCACCTGGATTTATTGCTGATGGGTAATACCTTGACCGATGAATTCAAACTCGCCATGCAACATTATCTCGTAGATTCTAACGCGACAAAGAACTCAAATGATGCCAAAGAAGCCCGTAATGTTGTTAGGGATGCGGTACGTTTTATCGTTACATCCAGTAGCTACATGACCCAGAAATAGAGAGAACCTGATGAATAATAAACTATCTAATA
>CAZDMX010000253.1:0-1747 GCA_964506085.1 uncultured Thiothrix sp.
CGATAGAGCAGTGGCAGTTTCTAACAACCACCGCAAAAGGGGTGAATGCCTGCATAGCCCCGCCATGTTGTCATGGTCGATTTATGCATATCTGGTTCTCTTGTCATCGGGACGCTCGGTGGATAGTGAGCAAGGTCGGCATGGTAAAACCGTGTTCAACGCGATTTCAAATCTTAATTGCACGTTAAGAGCCATGAGCTACTGACCTAATCATGAAGAACACAGATGAGTTACTAGTCCGAGCCAATGGCAAGGGCGATAACTAAGTTAGAAGGATTAGATTGCAACTAAATTCTGAATAACCGTCGGTAGTGGTAACACGAAAGCAAAGCGCAGCCGGTACTTGATTTGGCTATCAAGGCTGGGCTGTTGCAGGTATCTCAATTCCCAGATGCGCTACAGGTAGGCGATCTGACTGTTAATCAGATGTATGTAAGTTCGAATCTTACTTTGGGAGCCAACTTTAACACCCTACACCCGTCGTCTAGTCGGTTAGGACAATAGACTTTCACTCTATAAACGCCGGATCATTCCCGGCCGGGTGTGCCATTTTCTGCTCTGTAACTCAACGGTAGAGTACTCCTTACAAGGGAAAAGTAGTGGGATCAACACCCACCGGAGCAACCATTTTTACACGTTAAATAATGGTGAATGTAGCTCAATGGTAGAGCCACTGGCTGTGACCCAGTAGACGCGGGATCGTTACCCGTCATTCACCCCAATTTTTGTGATTCCATATGATTAATACATCAATATTATTTAAAAGGA
Organism: uncultured Thiothrix sp.; assembly: GCA_964506085.1. Lineage (GTDB taxonomy): Bacteria > Pseudomonadota > Gammaproteobacteria > Thiotrichales > Thiotrichaceae > HyVt-477. Next base: position 769 of record CAZDMX010000253.1, read on the forward strand.
GGAAACAATGATTCCCATTCTACAACTCGACATTGCCGGAAACCCAAGCTCATGGCTTAACCACCGTGATGCCATCAGCATGGCAGCATGCGGTCGTGTTGTTGCCAGTTTAGGAGATGAGGAATTCATCTTTCATGGCGGTATGAACCGCCTCTCCGGTTTACGTTCTGAAGTCACTATTGGTCCTATTTTACTGACCAAAGAACGGGTTCTGTCTGATCGTTTATCGGCAGACTACGCTCCACCGCTAACGAACAAGGGACTGTTTTCACGGGATGCGCATAGGTGTCTGTATTGTGGCGGAAGTTTTTCACCGAGCTACTTGACCAGAGACCACATCACGCCGAAGTCTCGTGGAGGAGGTGATTTCTGGACAAACAGTGCCACCGCGTGCAAAAGCTGTAATAACAAAAAAGGAAGTCAAACCCCTGAGGAATGGGGTCATCTGCTTTTAGCTGTGCCGTTTATGCCTAACCGCGCTGAGTATTTGTACCTTAAAAATACCAAACGAATCATCGCAAGTCAGCAGGATTTCCTGAAACTGCGGTTTCCTAAAGGAAGCCGTTTGTTGTAACATCTAGTTTACGACTAGAAGCCTTATGTTTGTAGGTCGGATAAGGTACGTCATCCGACAAGAGTATGAATTTACTACCCTTATCGGATAGCGCTATCGCTTATCCGACCGACAACCATGAGGGAAAACTAACAACGTAGCTCGTATCTGATTGTGGAAATACGAGCTACCCAACGCTTTTGATAGACAACATTGTTGTGATTAGCAATAGCAGGCTCTGAAACCTGTCTGGCATGCGAGCCACTGGCTTTAGCATGTACCTATTACGCAATGATGGCTTCAAAAACTCTGATCCTAAGCATCAGAACCGCCTTTACTTGAAAGGGAAGGCGCCATAACTGTAGCTCAGTTGGTAGAGCACTAGACTGATAATCTATTTGTCGTCGGTTCGACTCCGATCAGTGA
>CAZDMX010000253.1:1771-4277 GCA_964506085.1 uncultured Thiothrix sp.
AGTAAGTTCGGCTCTATAACTCGGAACAGCCTGGGAAGGTACGTGTGAAATCCATACCGGATGGCTTTCCGGTGACGTTTCTTTTGTGCGGTCGCGTCCGTGGCTTAATGGGGAGGATTCCATGAATGCTGCGGTACAACACGGTGGAGAAGCTAACAACACCCACGTTTGTTTCTCTCTGTTAGTGGGTTGTTAGGTGCAAATCAGTCGGTAAAAACCGTGACAGTGCTAGTCATTTCATTGGCTATCACCGAACGGCAGAACCACTGGTTTCCACATGACACAAACTAATGGACCGTTTCCAACGTGAAAGTCATCCACTTATTTTCTGAAAGAGCTTGTATGAAATAAGCTTTTTCGTTGAACAGCTGAACAATAAAATCAAAAACATCGCAACACCATAACAAATAAAGGAGGTAAGCCATGTTCATTACCCAACACATTACATTAGCCGATACAGAAAGAGCCTTATTGTTCGAAAACAAACAATTCAAGCGCATCCTAACCAGCGGTAGCTATCGCCAATGGGGACTGCTAAAAGACATCGAAGTGGATGTTTATGACATCACCGACTCCGAAGGTATTGACGTTGATGAGCAATTAAAGCTATTGATGAACCTATACCCAGAACGTTTCGAGCACCATCTGGAAAATGTCGTAACAACAGAGGGAGAGATTGCTCTGATTTTTCATGATGAAAAACTACAAGCCATTGTTGCAGAATCCCATCATGTTGCGTTCTGGAAAGATCTGCACGATTTAAAAGTCGAAAGACTAGATGTCAATGCACAGCCGCGCCTACCTGATTTCATCACCAAGGCAATGCAGCATAACGACAACCTGATGGACTTAGACTATTTGACCAAAGACATCACGCTAGGTGCTAATAAAAAAGCCCTGTTGTTTAAAGACGAACAATTGGTCGAAGTGCTAGGCAGCGGTCATTATCGTTATTGGAATCAGCATAATCGCTTCACCGCTGAAATCATCGATACTAACGATGCCTTGCAAGCTGCAACGGACCTTCGCATTTTGGCATTAGCAGAACAGCATGAAACCCTGTTTGCTGAGCATATTCTGCGATGGGAAACAGCTGATAACGAGGTGGGTCTGGTTTACGAAAACAATGTACTACGTGATATTCAGCCACCGGGTCAACACGGTTTCTACTGGCTAAACCAACGTGCTGTTAGTGTGCAAAAAATGGCTTTGGAGGATGCAAGCCACACCAGCATCGATGCAACGTTGGCAAAGCAACTGCGTATGCCAAGAGAAACTTTGTTGCAGACAGCAGTAAACCGTTATGTCTACGGTACAGAAGTTTCTGATAAGCATGTTGGCTTCTTAATGGTTGATGGCAAGTTAGAGAACATGTTAACCGCTGGCAGCTATGCGTGGTGGGCGCTTAATCGCAAGATTGTGGTCAAGCATATCGACCTGCGTTTGCAAAACATGGAAGTCAATGGACAGGAAATCCTGACTAAAGATCACGTAAGCCTGCGTATTAACCTATCTGCAACTTGGCAAATCACCGACGCGCAAAAAGTGGTGCAAGAACTAGCAGATCACGAGGATTATTTATACCGTGAGCTACAGTTGGCACTACGCGCAGTGGTCAGCACCAAAACGCTGGACGAATTGTTAGCCGATAAAAACCTGCTAAATCAAGACGTACTAACCATCGTCGCTGATAAAGCGGCAAGCTTTGGACTAGATCTGAAAACTACCGGAGTAAAAGACATCATCCTTCCCGGAGAAATGAAGGAGATTCTGGCACAAGTGGTTGAAGCCCAGAAAATTGCCGAAGCTAACTTGATCCGTCGTCGTGAAGAAACCCATGCAACACGTTCTCTTCACAACACCGCAAAAGTGATGGAAGGCAATCCAACGCTGTTACGCTTAAAAGAAATGGAAGTTCTGGAAAGAGTCATCGGTGGCGTGAACACACTGAATGTTTATGGCGGCTTAGATGGCGTTATGAATGATATGGTGAAGTTGACGGATTAGTATTGATGCTGATATTCAGCTAGTTGATAAACAGCCCTGCTAAGTTAACAGCTTAGTGGGGTTTTTTTATGCTGCACCTATAACTTAAAAGTTGCGTCTGGCTAACAAACTGACACTAAGAATTGTGGCAAATCATAAAAAATGGGAACCTTTCCGGCTACCAACGCATCTTGGGGTTGTACATAAGTGTACATACAAAGAATGATTACTTATGTAAAACCGTAATATTGATAAACTCCCAGAAGATTTTCGTGTGGTTTTTGTATTACGCGCCATCGAATAGTTTAGCGTCAAAGAAGTGGCTGAAATACTAAGCATTAAAGAAGAAACAGTTAAAGTTCGATACTTTCGGGCAAAACGTCTACTAAGCGGACAACTTCAGGTATACCTTGATAGCGTCAGTATGAAAATCTATGAATTTGGTGGTCATCATAGTGATGTTATCGTATACAGGGTGAGCTTCATTCACAAAAAATAATAAACACAGTGACACTTTGTA
>CAZDMX010000254.1:0-1914 GCA_964506085.1 uncultured Thiothrix sp.
GGAGTAAATAACTTACGGAACTTAACTTGCCTTTTTGCCCCAGCTTGAATGATCTCAAATCGTTGCATAGCGCAACTATGCGCCTGCTGAAGCTTCTAAGTTTCGCTAAAGCTCAGCTAAGTATTGAGATCATCCAATCTGGAACAAAAATTCTGCGCCAAGTTCCGCATCTTATTTAATCCTGAGTCCTAACTAGTTTTCCAGACGATAAAGCGTTCCACAGTAAGGGCAACGTATTTCGCTATTTTTAGAATCTTCAATGGCTAAAAATACACGTGGGTGGGCGCACCAGATGGCAGAATCATCAGTAGGGCAGTGCAAAGGTAAATCCTTTTGCAGTATGACTACTTCTTTCAGGGTATTTAATTTTTTAAAATCTTCCAGAGATTTTGATGCTGCATTTTCTTCTGCCATAGTACTTATTACTCCTTGCATTGGATTAAGCTTAAACTCAGACCATAATCCCATCAACAGGTGTTAACCAGTCGGTATAACGCGGCTCACGCCCATGCACCACATCAAAATAAAGCGTCTGTAGCTTTTCCGTAATAGGACCACGACCACCTTCTCCGATGGTTCGATTATCTAGTTCTCTAATCGGAGTCACTTCAGCAGCTGTACCACTAAAGAAGGCTTCATCAGCAATATAAACCTCATCACGGGTAATGCGCTTTTCAACCACTTCTATATTTAAGTCATTGGCTAAAGACATGACAGTATTGCGAGTAATGCCATTTAAAGCCGAGGTTAAATCGGGTGTATAGATAACGCCATTTTTGATAATAAAAATGTTTTCGCCACTACCTTCAGCAACATAACCCTCATTATCCAGCAATAAAGCCTCATCATAACCATCGGTTAGCGCTTCTTGCAATGCCAGCATGGAATTAATGTAGTGACCATTAGCCTTCGCCTTACACATGCTGATATTAACATGGTGGCGAGTAAACGAAGAGGTTTTGATGCGGATACCGTTGGTCATATTATCTTCACCCAAATATGACCCCCACTCCCATGCAGCAACAATACAATGTGTTTTTAAGCCATCTGCTCTAAGCCCCATTCCTTCCGATCCATAGAAACACATTGGGCGCAGATAGGCAGAATCAAGGTTATTGTCCTTAACCGATGCAATTTGTGCCTGATTAATCTCATCTTTACTAAAAGGAATATCCATACGCATGATCTTAGCCGAATCGAACAATCGATTAGTGTGATCGTATAAGCGAAAAATCGCTGCACCTTGATCGGTATGGTAAGCCCGAACCCCTTCAAAAACACCCATGCCGTAATGCAAGGTATGGGTTAATACATGAATGTTAGCTTCGCGCCATGGCACCATTTTGCCATCAAACCAGATATGACCATCGCGGTCATCCATTGTCATCTTCATTTTCGTCCACTTTATGATTTTTGGCGTTTAGAATACACGCTGTTAGGGCTTATGACCAGACGTAGGATATACTTCATTTTTCTTTTTATGACTCTGGTTCTCATTTAGCGGTAGGTTCAACGATACAATGAGAGGAAAGCAGAGGGTTGCTGTTGATAAATGTTGATTGATTTTACAAAAATGCATGGATTGGGTAATGACTTTGTCGTCATTGACGCGACTCAACAAGCAGTCGATTTATCCAAAGAGCAGATTCAATTTATCGCCAACCGTCGTTTTGGAGTGGGTTGCGATCAATTGTTGCTGGTTGAACCTGCCGACAGTCAGGATGTTGACTTTCGCTATCGTATTTTTAACGCAGATGGAGGCGAAGTAGAGCAGTGTGGCAATGGCGCAAGGTGTTTTGCACGTTTTGTGCAGAATCAGGGTTTGACCGATAAAAATATTATTCCGGTAAGTACCAATACGGGTAAAATCGTTTTAGAAGTGCTGGATGATGAACAGGTCAGAGTAGAGATGGG
>CAZDMX010000254.1:2014-4260 GCA_964506085.1 uncultured Thiothrix sp.
GGTAATCCCCATGCCGTATTGTTGGTTGAGGATATAGATACAGCTCCTGTTGCGACAGTAGGGCCAGAAATTGAGAGTCATCCACAGTTCCCAAACAGGGTAAACGTAGGTTTTATGCAGATCATGGATAAAATAAATATTCGTTTACGAGTCTACGAGCGTGGCGCGGGAGAGACTAAAGCCTGCGGAACTGGCGCATGTGCCGCAGTCGTTTCTGGCATCCTGAGAGGATTATTGGCGAATAAAGTGATAGTTAATTTGCCAGGTGGTAAGCTTGTTATACAATGGCAAGGAATCGGTACTCCCGTGTACATGACAGGGCCTGCTGAAACTGTATTTATAGGAAGTATGACATTATGAGTAGTCAGATAAAAAAAGAAGCTAGCGGTATTGGTTCTAGCGGTATTGGCTCTCGCGGTATTAAGAATATCGACGAAGCAGCTATCGCCACATACCTAAAAACCCACCCTGACTTTTTCCTGCGCCACGAATCTTTGCTGGAAACCTTAAAAGTGCCACATCACAGTGGTACAGCAGTCTCTTTAATAGAGAAACAAGTCGCGTTATTGAGATCACAAAAACAACAGATGGAAGATCAGTTAAATGGTTTGATACAGGCTGCGCGTAACAATGAGCAAATCGTTGGGCATATCCAGCGATTTACCCTTGAGATGATTCACACCCATAGCCTTGAGGATGTGATCACAGCATGTCAGGAAAATATGAATAATCATTTTAAGGCCGATTTTGTGGGGATACGTGTACTGGTTGGAGATCAAAATAACGTGCATTATCTCTCTGGAAAAGACGGGGCGCTAAGAAGTTTTACCCAGCTATTTAAAAACCGTAAACCTATCTGTGGACGCATTACTGAGAAACAATGCACTTATATGTTTGGCAAGAATGCAAAAAATATAAAATCAGCAGTATTGATTCCGTTACAAAACACGGAAAATATGGGGATAGTTGCCTTAGGTAGTATTGATGAGCGACGCTTTCACCCTGGAATGGGAACCTTGTTCTTGAGTTATATGGGTGAGCTTATTAGCGAATCCATATCGCGACACATTAAATGAGACCTTTGCACGAATGGACGGCGAGAGAAATGAGCTACCCGCTTTTCTGGCCTATTTAGAGAATGAAAAGCAATACTCGTTACACACTATTGATGCTTATCAACGTGATATAAAGCAATATGAACAATGGCTAGCAAAGGAAGAAAAGATACCTTTACTGGCTAGTCAATTTTTTCATGTGCAAAAATTTGTAGCTTACTTGCATCGTCAAAGCTTGGGAGCGCGTAGTTTAAAGCGAAAACTGTCCAGTCTGCGTTCGTTTTTCAACTATCTCTTGAAGCATCAGAAAATCAAGTTGAACCCGGCACTGGATATCCAAACCCCTAAAGTACCTCGAAGCCTTCCAGAAACACTCGATATTGAGTTATTAAACAAACTATTAGACATTCCGACCGATACATCCATTGGTGTTCGGGATAAAGCCATGCTGGAGCTATTTTACTCATCTGGCCTGCGTCTGGCAGAATTAGTCTCCCTTAATGAGGAAAGCATCAGCGTGAGCAACCGTACTGTGCGAGTTAGCGGAAAAGGTAATAAGACACGCATAGTCCCCATAGGTACACAGGCGATGCAAGCACTAGCGAAGTGGCTAGAAATTCGTGATGAACAGGCTGATATCAATGAATCGGCTATTTTCGTGAGTAACCGAGGTGGCCGAATAAATCCGCGATCCGTACAAGCGCGAATCAATTACTGGCAAAAGCAACAAGGTATTGAGCAGCACATACATCCTCATAAACTTAGACATTCTTTTGCCAGTCACATGCTGGAATCCTCGGGTGATTTGCGTGCCGTGCAAGAGCTACTGGGTCATGCGGACATAAGTACCACTCAGATTTATACCCATCTCGATTATCAACATTTAGCAAAGGTTTACGATAAGGCACATCCGCGTGCGAAGAAGCAGAAGAAACCTTAGTGTGCCGTATTTATCGCTTACTAGATTTGGATTTTTATGAGCGCGGGCACACAGCGCAGTAACTTCCTTTAACCTAAAAAACTCAGTTGAAACGTAGCGAGAATGATTAGAGTGCTGAAGATAAAGGAATTTCTGGAAAATTTTGGCTTTATTCGTAGTCACTCTACGGGTGAAGTCAGAATTTTCCAGAAAACCGTTAGATTCAGTGCTATAGACATTCGCAGTAGTTTCAACTGAGTTTTTTAGGTTTA
>CAZDMX010000255.1:0-4252 GCA_964506085.1 uncultured Thiothrix sp.
CTTTAGATTCAGTGCTATAGGCATTCGCAGTAGTTTTAACTGCGTTTTTTAGGATAATTATCCACCCACATTTTGAAATAATAGGTTGCACGTAAGCTATTATCTATGCTACTTTCACCTCAATTCTGTATAAGTGCTTAGGCACTATTATTAGCCATTCTGGCGAAACTACTCTCAGAACCAAACTATTCCAAGAAAGCAAAACCCTTTCAAATTTATTAACTCTTATGTTCTGCTACATTTTCAGCAGTCACTAACCCTATTCTGTATTTATGAACTTATCTGAACTTAAAAAGAAAACTGCCCCTGAAATTTTAGACATTACCAAATCTCTCGGCATTGAAGGCATCTCACGCTCACGCAAGCAAGATATTATTTTCTCGATTTTAAAAGCAACCGCAAAAAAGGGGGATGACATCTATGGTGATGGCGTATTAGAAATACTCCAGGACGGCTTCGGTTTCTTGCGGTCTAGTGATAGTAACTATATAGCGGGTGCAGATGACATCTATGTATCTCCTAGCCAAATCAGACGTTTCGGTCTACGTACTGGCGATACGATCGCTGGAAAAATAAGACCACCCAAGGATAATGAACGCTACTTTGCACTTTTAAAAGTGGATGAGATCAATTTTGACTCACCTGAAAATGCACGAAATAAAATACTCTTTGAGAACCTTACCCCTCTCCATCCAGATGACCGCTTCCGTCTTGAACGAGGTAACGGCAGTACTGAAGACATTACTGCAAGAATTATTGATATCGTTGCCCCTATCGGTAAAGGTCAGCGTGGCCTCATCATTGCACCACCAAAAGCTGGTAAAACGATGATGCTCCAAAATATTGCACAGAGTATAAAAACTAACTATCCAGACGTTCACCTCATCGTTTTATTAATAGATGAGCGCCCAGAAGAAGTAACTGAAATGTCACGCATGGTCATGGGGGAAGTAGTTTCATCAACCTTTGATGAACCCGCTACACGTCACGTACAAGTCGCCGAGATGGTAATTGAAAAGGCAAAACGCCTAGTAGAACACAAACAAGATGTGGTGATCCTGCTTGATTCGATCACACGTCTAGCAAGAGCCTACAACACCGTTATACCATCATCTGGAAAGGTACTAACGGGTGGTGTAGATGCTAACGCCCTGCAACGCCCAAAACGCTTCTTTGGTGCAGCACGAAATATCGAAGAAGGTGGCAGTTTAACGATCATTGCTACTGCATTGGTTGATACGGGTTCTAAAATGGATGAAGTCATCTATGAAGAGTTCAAAGGTACTGGCAACTCAGAAGTACATCTTGATCGACGTATTTCAGAAAAACGTGTTTTCCCTGCGATCAATGTTAATCGCTCTGGTACACGTCGAGAAGATTTACTGGTGAGTGAAGAAGAATTACAGCAACTCTGGATTCTACGTAAATTCTTGCACCCAATGGATGAACTGGAAGCCATAGAGTTCTTATTTGATAAGCTTCAATCTTCCATGACTAATGAAGAATTCTTCAACGCCATGAAAAGTTAGCGTCATTCCTGTATTCTTGGAACCTAGAAAGCGCAGTTGAGCACAGAAAAGGCATGTAAAGATAAATGATGTGCTTAGTGAATTCAAAAATACCTAGTCTCCTTATTGGTGATAAGCAGTTTTTTTGAATTTGCTTGGCGCATTAGTGCCTTGCATGGATTCTGTGATTCAACTGCCTATTCTAGGACAGCCTCCAGGAGCCTGTCCGAGAACTAGAAGCGTAGCGAAAATTACAGGAATATCATAAGCTGGGCTTATTGAATGAGGCGAATAGTCGTTCTATTTAACGATTTCAATAAGGTCAGATTATGATGTTCATGGGATTTGCAGTAGCTTCTTAGTTCTCGGACAGACTCCTAGGTTGAAGGATAATTCAAATAACTTAGAAGTTAATGATGAATACAAAAACAATCACATTGCTGGGTCTTATTCTGGCATTTACTGCAGCATGTAGTAGTTCAGACGATCAGACTACAGCTAACTCAGTAAAAACTAATAGAAGCAATATCATGCTATCTGCTGATGGGGTCGGCCCCATTAATGCTTCTACTCCTTTCAATATGCACCAAGTAACTCTCGCTTTCCAAGACTACAGCGTGACTGAATATACTCAGTTTCAGGATGGCGACTCTATTCCCGTTATCAGAGTGAGTGAAAACGGGAAGCCTCTATTATTGATTCATCCCGATGATAATAAAGAAAATATTTTCTCTATTTATGTCATGAGTAACAAAGTTGGGAATGCATTAGGCCATGATATAGGTACGGCTTATAATAAAATTTATAATTATGGTGAGACGGAGCCCTGCATTGCAGGAACTGAAGAATTCACTGGGAAAGTTCTTTGTATGGCGCCAGAAGCATCCAATTTATTGTATGTCTTCAGTGGAAACTGGGATGGTCCCAAAAATGAGACACCTCCCACAGCCATCCTGACTACATGGGAATTGGGTACTATTATCTGGAGACCTTAAAGAAGCACAGTGAACGCAAAGTCACTGTAGTAATAGTCGCTTATTTAGGAACGTGCATGGAATAACTTGAACAATTATGGCACAGAATTTTTATTCCTGAAGTAATGATCTTATGACTTAGCTGAGCTTTAGCGAAACTTAGAAGCTTCAGCAGGAGCATAGTTGTGCTACGCGACGATTAAGATCATTACTTCAGGAGCAAAAAGACAAGTCAGAATGTTCAAGTTATTTCATGCACGTTCCTTATCTACCTAAAACTTCAAGTTTTTTGATTAAGTCAATATGTATAGGCGCTTTGATCATGCCCTTATTCGGCACATACTTTCCTAAAATCAATCTATTACCCTCCACACCTACAATACTACCCTTTAGTATTTTTCCATCGTATTTCAGCAAGCGAACCGTTGCACCTCGCATAGACCCTGCTTTTCGTGGGCTAATCACATGATATATTTTCGACTTAAGGTTATGTTTCTTAATGACTCGGTTAGGTAATAACTCTTGCTCAGAATAACCCGCAACAACCTCATTATCTTCAATCGTTAAATCGATACTTTGTTCACTATCTATATGTGCCAAAAATGTTAAATCATAAAACTCACTCTCGGGAATAAATCCAATTGCGTTCTTAATAGACGTGTTTGTTTTAGTCCCTGACTGATTCAATGCGTACACAGAACCCACCATTAACAGTGCCAAGCTAGCGGCACTAGCTACTGTAATCGTTGCGGCACTAGTGAACTGCATTCCATTTACAAATTCTAGTACAAGAACAAATATGCTTAATCCGATGATCAATGCGTACAAACCATCTAACTGAAATATATTAGCCACAATGATACTGATCAATGCTCCAATCCAAGGTAGCACCATCCAGTAAGGTCTAGATCTTTTAGCTTTGAAAATTTTTGCTAAAAAGCTGCTAATGAAAATAACGCATAAAATAGTTACCGCGAAAAGTATAGGTAGTAGTGATTCCATAATAAGCCATTTTTTGTTTTTATTATTCTGATTTTGACCATTAACACCCGATATTCAGATCAGGTCAAGGGCTACGCGATATAATGACATCAAGTTAGAAATAATAATAATCATAAGTTACTAACCGTCATTAATTGTAATCACATTCTGTCAATTGCAGTTTTTTAACTACCACAATGATTTACATTCTAGCTACTGGGATCTGCTGAATAGCCAATTAATCACTATCTATTATCGAATCTCTTTATCTGATCAAGTAGTCTCTGCAGCTCACTCTATGATGAAAAAAAAGCATCGCTTCCAATGGGTCGGACTTCTTATAAGAAAAACAACTACAAAGTGGGTCACTAAAAAAACCAAGGGAGAGAGAAATGAACAATAAAAAACATAATGTGGGCATCGGTCTATCTAGTTTACTGATAGCTATCCCCGCACCAACGCTCATACATCAGCATTTTAATAGTCTAATTGCTAATGATTCTATCAATATTCTACAATCGGTATTTCACGGCTTTGAAGCACAGATGTTACTTATCATGATGATCACTGCCTGCATAGGTCTATTTGCCATTGCCTTATATGAATTGGGTGGATACCTGACAGCAATGGGAGACTTTAAAAGTTCATCAGAATTGATGGATCAATGATGAAACAGTGGCTCAATTACCATTATCCTAAAAAACGCAGTTGAAACGTAGCGAGAATGACTAGAATGCTGAAGATAAAGGAATTTCTGGAAAATGTTGGCTTTATTCGTAGTCACTCTAC
>CAZDMX010000256.1:0-4250 GCA_964506085.1 uncultured Thiothrix sp.
TTGTCTAGACCTATAGATGTATCTAAGTTTGCTTTGATCTATGCCGGTGCACAAAAAAATATTGGCCCTGCGGGCTTAACGCTGGTGATTATTCGCGAGGATTTGATTGGCGATGCGCTGGACGGTACTCCGACCATGTTCCAGTATGCCACACATGTGAATTATGACTCTATGTACAACACCCCACCTACTTATGGTTGGTATTTTGCAGGTCTGGTTTTTGACTGGATTAAGCAGATCGGCGGCTTGTCTGCTATGGGTGAAATCAACGAACGTAAGGCTAACAAGCTATATGCAATGATCGATGGCTCTTCGTTTTACGATAGCCCGGTTGATCCTGAATATCGTTCATGGATGAATATTCCATTTACCCTAGCTAATGCTGGTCTTGATGCAGACTTCTTAGCTCAAGCTGCTGAGAAAAGCTTGGTGACTTTAAAAGGTCATCGTTCAGTGGGCGGTATGCGTGCGAGTATTTACAATGCCATGCCAGAGGAGGGCGTTGATGCATTGATCGCCTTTATGCAAGAGTTTGAAAATAACAACTAACCCCTATAAATGGATTTATAAATGACAAACAAGATTCTTATTCTGAATAATATTTCGGACAAAGGTCTGGATTTACTTCCAGAAGACAACTACACGATCACCGAAGAAGAGCAAAACCCTGATGCGATTTTGCTACGTTCTTACAAAATGCACGACATGGATATCCCTGACTCATTACTTGCTGTTGGGCGCGCCGGAGCAGGTACAAATAATATTCCGATAGATCGTATGAGCGAGCAAGGCGTAGTGGTATTTAACGCCCCAGGCGCTAATTCTAATGCGGTTAAAGAGTTAGTCATTGCTGGCATGTTAATGGCATGTCGTAATCTAGTGGCTGCTAAAGAATATGTAGATGGCTTAGAAGGTGCTGATGCGGAGCTACATAAGCAAGTTGAAGAAGGTAAGAAGAAATTTGCCGGTTTTGAATTGCCTGGACGTACCTTAGGTGTAGTGGGATTAGGAGCCATTGGTGTAAAAATTGCCAATGCAGCCAAGGCCTTGGGGATGACTGTAATCGGTTTTGATCCTCGTATACAAATCAAGTATGCATGGCAATTATCATCAGACGTAGAGCCCGTTGATACGATTGATGAGCTGTTAAGCCAGTCTGACTTTATTACTTTCCATGTGCCTTTATTAGATAGTACCAAGGATTTAATTAACACCGAAAGTATTAAAGGCATGAAGGATAATGCAGTGGTACTTAATTTTGCGCGTGATGGTATCGTCAACGAAGAAGCCGTTGTAGAAGGCATCAAACAAGGTAAGCTGCATTCTTATGTTTGTGATTTCCCTTCCAACGCCATTAAAGGCGCTAAAGGTGTAATTGCGCTACCACACCTAGGTGCATCAACTACCGAGGCTGAAGTGAATTGTGCCACGATGGTTGCGACACAAGTTCGTGATTACATTGAGAACGGCATCATTATAAACGCGGTGAATTTACCGGATGTTAAATTACAACGAGCAGGTGAATGTCGCGTAGCGATCATGCATAAAAATAGTCCCGACATGGTTGGGCAAATATCTCGTGTACTAGGTAACTCTTCGGCTAATATTCATCATATGGTGAATAATTCCCGAGATGATCTGGCTTACACACTGATTGATGTGGATTCTAAACTAACGGACTCATGTGTGGCTGGATTATCCTCGATTGAAGGTGTTTTAAAAGTTCGGTTATTATAAGCGTCAGGTAAGAATAAGTATGACCACCAACACTCAACAATTCGATGTCATTATTAATGGTGCCGGGATGGTGGGTGCAACTCTGGCCTGTTTATTGGCACAACAAGATCGAAAAATTGCGGTCATTGAAGCTTATTTACCTTCAGCATTTAGCCAAGATGATCCTGTTGAATTACGTGTTTCTGCTATCAGTCGTGCTTCACAACGAGCATTCACCGAAATAGAAGCCTGGGACCACATGCTGGCTATGCGGGCCTCTCCCTATGAAGCAATGCATGTTTGGGATGGTACAGGTGACGGTGAAATACACTTTGATGCAGCAGAGCTAGGGGAACCCAATCTAGGTTATATCATTGAGAACAAAGTAGTGCAGTTAGCCTTACTTGAAGTTCTAAAAAATGAACAGAGCATTGAATTAATGACTCCTGCTTCACTGATTTCTTTTGAAGTTACCGATGACTCGGTAAGTGTCGAATTAGATAATGGTTTATCACTTTCAGCCGATTTGTTAGTGGGTGCAGATGGTGCAAATTCCAAAGTACGTTCACTGGCTGGTATTACTCTCAAACAAAACGATTATGCACAGCAGGGCTTGGTCGCTAATGTACAAACGAAAAACTCTCATCAAAACACAGCCTGGCAACGTTTCTTACCTTCTGGGCCATTAGCACTATTGCCCCTATCGGATGGAAGTTGTTCAATTGTTTGGACATTACCTGCTGATAAGGCGGATTATCAGCTGGCAATGGATGAGGTGGCATTTAATCTGGCACTAGGCAAGGCTTTTGATTTCCGCCTTGGTGATATAAAGGTACTGAGCAAAAGAGCGGTTTTCCCGTTAGTTGGGCGTCATGCAGAACATTACGTATTACCCCGTATTGCGTTGATTGGTGATGCGGCGCACACGATTCACCCTCTGGCAGGACAAGGGGTAAATCTGGGCATCAAAGATGCAGTAGAATTAGCAAAAGTACTTTCCAGCTCTTCTCGTTCTATGGGTAGTTATTCACTGTTAAGGCGATATGAACGCGCTCGAAAGGGCGATAATGTGTTAACACAAAAAGCAATGGAAGGTTTTAAGGTGTTGTTTGGAAATAGCTTACCCGTAGTAAAAACAGCTCGAAATCTGGGTTTGAATTTTGTGAATAAACTGGCACCAATAAAGAATGAAATAATAAGAAAAGCCATGGGGATCTAGAATGATCCAGAAATATCCACTTGCTTAAAAAACGCTACGGTACTCTGGCTGTGGGTATGCACTTATTGGCTCCAGGATTGGGTTTTTTATATGCAGGGCGACTGTGGGTAGCCTTAATTATTCCTCTGTTACTAATAGCCTCTGTTTATTCTATAGCCTGGTCTAGAGTGTTGTTAGAGCCGTGGGGTCTTTGGTTAATCTGGGGAAGCTTGGCAGTTGTTTATTTCTTCCTCATACCTGTTGTCTTTATGAGTGCTAGAAAGAATAATCGGGGTATTTTAAAACCATTAAGACGTTTTCAGCATAGCATTGTTTATCTTGTGTTTACTCTTATCGTGCTGTCTCTCATTACACTGACCGTACATTTTCGTGCAACACTCTTCGGTTATGAAACCTTTCTTTTGCCATCTCGTTCAATGGCCAATACTTTATTACCCAATGATTATATTATCGTCGATACTTGGGCTTACTTTGATGAAAAACCAAAGCAAGGAGATATTCTTGTTTTTAGGTATCCACGTAATCCTGCAACCTATTTTACTAAACGTATGATTGCCGGGCCGGGAGATAGCATATTAATCAAGCAAGGAAAAGTAACAGTAAATAATACCCAGTTTACTGAACCCTATGTTTTAGCGCGTAATAATCAGCAGACATCAGAAAGGAATCTTTCGAGAAAGGTAGTAGCCGAGGGACATTATTTTGTGTTGGGTGATAATCGTGATCACAGTAACGATAGTCGATCTTGGGGGTATCTTGCAGAAGATGCAATTTACGGAAAAGCCGTATCTGTCTGGTTTTCGTTTTCATCCAAAGAAGGTGTGAGAATGGAACGAATAAGAAGCTTGAGAAAATAAGTTCTGGAGTTGTAATTGCTGTTTGTTGCACTAGTAAACGAACAGACAGAGCTAGAAAATACCAGTTCTGTCCGTTAGCTGTTAGTTACAACCATCAGAGTTATTTTCGTAATTACCGTTTACTGTACTAGTGTTTACATAAACCCATGACGTTTTAGTTTTGTACGTAAGGTTGCACGGTTTATACCAAGATAGATAGCTGCTTTTGACTGATTTCCAAAGGTGTATTTCATAGTGCTTGAGAATAGTGTTCGCTCAATTTCATCAATTATTTTACGATAAATATCAGTTGGCGATTGTTCTTCATGAAATTGATCAAGGTAGTTAATGGTCATTTCGTGAATGATGTTATCAAGAATATCCGTTGATTGTTGTGCTACTGGCATGTTCATTTTGTTAGCCCTGTTTTTTATTTGTTTTTTAGGTGAATATGTCTTTATCTTTTAAAACTCATACCA
>CAZDMX010000257.1:0-4248 GCA_964506085.1 uncultured Thiothrix sp.
GAAAGCCTAAAATCTATTGGCTGTATGGGTTCAGGCGGTGTATTTTCAGGAAGTATAATCGCAGGAGGAACAACGATAGGGGCAAGTTTAAGTATAGCCAATGTTAAAGCAACGGATGAATCTGGTTTGACTTCACTTAAGGGTGTGGGTGTTTGTTTTAATACATAATCGGTTTTGCCCGACGTAACTTCTTGTTGATCCGTTAGCCCTAAATTTAGCCCATGCTTAGTTAGCACAGCCACTGCTTGATCTACATGCAGGCCTACCACATCAGGAACAGTAATTTTTATTATCGGTGGTTTGACTTCAGGTGGAGCTAAAACGACAAGTTTTGATGTGGCTTCTACTTTTCGTTCATGGGCATCATAGGCTGTGAGATGAATAGTATAATTATTAGGTGTCAATCCTGATGTGTTTATCTCAACGCTTTTACTGTGATATGTTTCTCCTGCAATTTTCCACACTAGCCTAAGATCTTTATTCTGGCTTATTGATTTAAAGCGAATGGTTTCGCCTTGCTTAACTTTATGTTGATTAGGTGTGATCCTTATTGATAAACGCGGCAGTGGTGGAGCAGTGACTACAAGGGTTGCGGATTCACTAACCTCTCGTTTATTTACTTTATCCTGACCCGTCAATGTAATGGGGTAGCTACCAATAGTTAGTGATCGTGTGTCTACGGTATAGCTTTTTTTTGTGGAATAACTGTTAGCGCCTTTCCACGTTAAAGATAGCGAACTAGGAGAAGGAATCGCTGTAAAAGTGGCTGTCTGGCCTTGCGGTACGGTTATTTTTCCTTTCTTGATATTAACAGAGATGGGCGGTAGCTGAAGATCGTTGATCACTAATGATACTTTACTATTTTTAGGTACTTTTGTGTGTCGTACCGGGATTTGCTGAATCACCTCCTTATCTCTACCCGATGTAGTGGTTCTTGTTCCAATGTTACCTACGATAAGCTGGGCGGCTTTAATCTTTTTCCTAGCTACTTTCTCGCTGTCCCCAATCACATTGGGCACTATTACACGAATTATTTTCGGTTTTACCGTTAAGGTAGTAGTTTTTGAAATACGAAGGGGTGCTCCTACATCATCTTCACTCGTTTTGTATGAAGTATACGCTTCAACTCTAATTGTGTGTTTTCCAGACTTTATATTTGAAGTCTGGACTCTAAATACTTTACCCTGTCCTCTTTGAGAAGCCCCTCTCCATTCTAAATTAACTCTTCTTTTAGGATCGTTAAGTTGTGCTGTAAATTTAGCAGTCTGACCTTGCACAACAGTTCGCACCCCTAAAATATCGATCTTAAGAGGTTTTACAATATGTCGTTGTTTTACAATCAAAGTAGTTCGAGCAGATTTTTTGTAACGGTAACCACCGGCTATAGTTTTGGAGAGCACACTCACAGTGACAGTAATAGGATATACGCCGGGTGAAAGCTTGGAGGTGTTAACTGTAAAGGTGTTTTTACCACCTGATTGCCCAGCCCCCTTCCACTTTAATCGCGTTTTACTATTGTTATAAGTATTAAACTTGGCGATAAAAATAGCAGAACGACCTTGTGTTACCGTAATAGGTTTTGGAGGTGAAATGGTAACTTTAAGAGGTGGTAATGTGATGGCTACCTTACGAGGCATCGCAAGTACAATACTAACTTGAGTTTTTATTGACACTGTGGTTCCCGAAAAGGGTCTTTGCGAAATAACAGTATCTTTTTTTTGACTCGATTCTTTATAGGTGTAGCCACCGAAAGAGAGATTGTTTTTTTTAATAATAGTTTTTGCCTGGTTTATACTTTTTCCATATAAATTTGGCATCTTAATATTGAAGGTTTGGAAGGTGTATTGAAATTGAGGAGCTTTAAAAATTGGATAATTGGCAGAAGGTGGAATTATTTTACTAGGTGGGTCTATGGCAAACACAGCGATACTGTATGTACTGACATATACAAACAGCGTGATTAACCGACACAGAAAACCGATTTTTTTCATGACTGATTCTATCTAGTAACGCAGATTTATTTATCCTGTCGTAAACGAGTATAGGACAACATGAGAGAGTCGATGGTGTTTTATTGTGCAATATAATTTTGCGATGGATTTATTTAGTTGATAATCATAATTTGCAGATATTTAAACAGTAATGCGTATAATGCTTTTAAAATCTAAACGCAAAACAATCAATTAGGGGTTAATATGACAGAGGATGTAATGGCGCAGGGTGTATTGCTACAAGCGTCTGATCTGCATCGTCATTATGGTCGCCATCATGCGGTAGCTGGTGTTTCTATACGCTTGTGCCAAGGCGAGGTGTTGGGCTTACTTGGGCCTAATGGTGCGGGAAAATCAACGACCATGCAGATGCTAACTGGCAATATTGCTCCAGGAAGAGGGCAGATTACGATTGCGGGTATTGATTTGCTAGACGACCCACGGGAGGCAAAAAAACATATTGGTTATTTGCCGGAGCAGCCCCCTATATACCGTGACATGACGGTTTTAGAGTATTTAAGATATTGCGCAAAACTACATGGGCTTGCTGCTGCGAACCTAACCTCAGCAGTTGATTTTGCCATGCAACGTTGCGGCTTGACCGATGTTGGTAAACGCTTGATTGGTAATTTGTCGAAAGGTTTTCAGCAACGAACAGGTATTGCTCAAGCTATATTGCATCAACCTTCTGTGGTGATTCTTGATGAGCCAACAGTGGGTTTGGATCCGGTACAGATTAATGAAATCCGTAAACTCATTCGTGAATTAGGTAACGACCATAGCGTTATCCTATCGACTCATATCTTGCCAGAAGTGAAGATGGTTTGTGATCGGGTACAGATCATGACACAGGGTAAAACAGCCTTTGAAGATACGCTGGAAGGCTTGGAACGCCGTCATGGTGATCCTGTTTTACTGCTAGGTTTCAACCATGAAATTGATATTACAAAATTGGAAGCATTAACAGAGATTGTAAAAGTTGAAGATATGGGATTTGGTCGTTACCAGGTACATTTTCAGGGGTATCAACATTTTGCAGATACCATTTGTAAACTAGCTTTTGCCGAGCGTTGGGAGATAACAGAAATCACGCCACAAACCAGTAGTCTTGAGGCCATTTTTCTTGATCTGGTGCATCAAGAAGGACGTGGATCATGAACGTGATGTTTTCAATTGCATGGACAGAATTCCGGCGCATGTTTAATTCCCCGTTAGCGTGGAGTATTCTCGCGGTTTTACAGTTTGTGCTAGGGATGATTTTTCTAGTTTTGGTGCAAGAGTTTATTGAAGTCGTGCAACCAGAAACAGTAGGCATGGAGAATGCACCGGGTGTTACGGATACCGTAGTAGCGGCGATATACCTGTGGGCCGGGATTATCATGTTGGCGGTTATGCCTATCCTGACCATGCGCTCTTTTGCTGAGGAGCGTATGAATGGCACGTTTACGTTATTACGTTCATCACCCATCTCAGTGACCGATATCGTTTTGGGTAAGTATCTCGCTTTGATGATGTTTATCTTGCTAATGGTGTTGATGATTTCTTTAATGCCAGCTTCTTTGCAACTTGGCACATCACTGGATTTAGGCAAGATAGCAGCTTCAATTCTAGGGCTTGTCTTATTGCTGGCTTCATTTGCGGCAGCTGGATTATTTATCTCATCATTAACCGACCAACCAATTATCGCGGCTGTTGCCAGTTTTGGTTTATTGCTCTTTTTAGTGGTGCTGTACATCTCGGGAAAATCACAAACTAACGGTAGTGAATTATTCGTCTATTTATCTCATTTTGGACATTTCTTGTCGTTCTTGCAGGGGTTGTTTCAAAGCGGCGATTTGATCTATTACCTGTTATTTATCGGTGGTTTTTTAGTGTTGACGATTCGCAAGCTTGATAATGAAAGCTTACAGAGATAGCTGTTTTGAAAATTAATAAATGGTCACATATTAAAATAGGTATTCTGGATGGCTTCTTTTATGTCATTTTTGTTTGCATATTAGGAATGCTCGGTTATCTGGCGCAAAAACATCAGTATCAGGCAGACTGGACGTTTGGGAACCGGAATACATTAACTGAAACTACTCAGCAGCTATTAAAAACTATTGACCAACCTTTGTCATTTGTTGCTTATGTGCCTGATGATCCGGCTATGCACAGCGAAATTAAAAAACGCATTGCTAAATATCAAAAGTTCAAATCGGATATTAGCGTTGAAATGGTGAATCCAGAACTAGATCCTGTACGGGCAAAAAAAGAT
>CAZDMX010000258.1:0-4237 GCA_964506085.1 uncultured Thiothrix sp.
CGTTCGACCCTTCGTTAGCGCATTGCAAGCTTCCGTTAGTGCTGGCAATCCCGCTATTATTGCCGAAATTAAAAAAGCTTCTCCCAGCAAAGGCGTAATGCGGGAAAACTTTATCCCTGATGAAATTGCTAAAAGCTATCAACAGGGCGGTGCTAGTTGCTTATCTGTACTCACTGACAAAGACTACTTTCAAGGCAGCGAGGCCTATTTGCAAGCTGCGCGCAAAGCCTGCACATTACCTGTTTTGCGTAAGGATTTCACCATAGACCCTTATCAGGTTTATGAGGCAAGAGCGGTTGATGCCGATTGTATTTTACTCATTGTATCTGCTTTGGAAGATACACAAATGGCAGAGTTATATGCACTCGCCACTGAGCTTGGCATGGATGCGTTAATAGAAGTCCACGATGAGCATGAGCTGGAACGAGCGTTAAAAATAAATGCGCCTTTAGTGGGTATTAATAACCGGAATCTTCGCACCTTTGAAACCGATTTGAATACGACTATTCGAATGTTGGACAGCATTCCAGATGACCGACTCATTGTAACTGAAAGTGGTATTCATAGCGTAGAAGATGTCACTCTTATGCGTGAGCATCACGTCAACACCTTCCTTGTCGGCGAGGCTTTTATGCGCGCAGACAACCCTGGCAACGAATTACAAACACTATTTTATAACTCATGATATCTCTATCCATACCAGCTCTCGCAATTTCCCATCCCAATATCGATCCTGTTGCCATTCACATTGGTCCACTCGCTGTGCATTGGTATGGCATTATGTATGTGGTCGGCTTTCTGGCTTTCTTGTTCCTTGGCAAAATGCGTGCACGTCGAAAAGACAGCCCCGTCACTCCTGATCAAGTCGATGACATGATGTTCTATGGCGCGCTTGGAGTGGTGCTTGGCGGCCGCTTGGGCTATGTCTTGTTTTACAGCTTCGACAAATTTCTGCAAGACCCGATCATGTTATTTAAAATGGCTCAAGGTGGCATGAGCTTTCATGGTGGGCTAATAGGTGTAATATTCGTTGCCTGGTTATTAGCACGTAAATACAACCTCAAGCTTCTACAAATTGGTGACTTTATTGCACCCCTGATTCCTGTTGGATTAGGTGCGGGTCGTCTTGCCAATTTCATGAATCAAGAGTTGTTGGGCAAACCTACTGATGTTGCTTGGGGAGTTATTTTCCCAAAATCAGGAGATGGCCTTGCCCGGCATCCGTCTCAACTATATGAGGCCTTCCTTGAAGGATTGGTACTGTTTCTGATTTTGTGGATTTACTCTAAAAAGCCACGACCCTTAGCAAGAATATCAGGACTCTTCCTGTTGCTGTACGGACTCTTCCGCGCCTTTGTAGAATTCTACCGTTTACCGGATGATCATATCGGTTATCTTGCTTTTGGTTGGCTAACCAAAGGCCAATTACTATCCTTACCGATGATTATTTTTGGCCTGATGCTAATCGCTATATCGTTTAAAGCCAGTAGCCAGGTTAAACGCTAAAGCCAAGTTCAAAAAAAGGAACAAGCATGAAGCAATATTTAGACCTAATGCGCCATGTAAAAGATAACGGCACACTTAAAGAAGACCGTACAGGCACTGGTACAACCTCAGTATTTGGACATCAAATGCGTTTTAATCTAGCGCAGGGTTTCCCGCTAGTCAGCACCAAAAAATGCCACCTGCGTTCCATTATTCACGAGCTTTTATGGTTTTTGAAAGGCGATACGAATATCGGCTATTTAAAGGAAAATAAAGTCAGAATATGGGACGAATGGGCTGATGAAAATGGTGACCTTGGTCCTGTCTATGGCTTTCAATGGCGCAGTTGGCCTACTCCTGATGGTTCACATATCGACCAAATTACACAGGTAGTTGACCAGCTAAAAAACAATCCTGACTCCCGACGCATTATCGTCAGCGCATGGAATGTAGCAGAAATTGAGAACATGGCATTGCCGCCGTGCCATGCTTTTTTCCAGTTCTATGTCGCTGATGGCAAGTTATCCTGTCAGCTCTACCAACGAAGTGCTGATATCTTTCTTGGAGTGCCTTTCAATATCGCTTCTTACGCATTACTTACCATGATGATGGCGCAAGCAACCGGACTAGAACTAGGTGATTTTGTACATACTTTGGGCGATGCACATTTGTACTCCAACCATATGGAACAAGCTGACCTACAACTTAGCCGCGAACCTTATCCACTACCCACGATGAAGCTTAACCCTGAGGTGAAATCTATCTTTGATTTCACCATCGACGATTTTGAGCTAGTTGATTATCAAAGCCATCCACATATCAAAGGCAAGGTTGCGGTATAAGTCAGCCTAATTATCAACTACATGTACAATCATGTGGGTGTGATCTGCTGCTTGAACTCCGTATCGCTACGCGCTACAATCACCTCTATGATTATCAGCTTCCAGCACAAAGGCTTACGTAAGTTTTATGAGTCCGGCAGTAAAAAAGGTATTGTTGCAACTCATAGTAGCAAACTACAAATGATTCTAGCTGCACTGGATATTGCTGAAGAAGCAAATGAACTTGATTTACCTGCCTTTTCTTTACATCCATTGAAGGGAGATCTAAAAGAGTATGGGTCAATAAAAGTAAATGGAAACTGGCGAGTTATTTTTAGGTTTAAGGGTAATGATGTCGAGTTATTAGACTACCTTGATTATCACTAAATTGGAGCTTTATTATGATGCACAACCCACCACACCCTGGAATTTTCCTAAATGAAACAGTTATAAAACCGTTAGAAATTGGAGTAACACAAGCCGCAAAGCATTTAAGCATGTCTCGAACAGCACTTTCTCGCGTGCTGAATGGAAAAGCTGGTATTAGCCCCGATCTTGCTGTTCGATTAGAACAGGCAGGGCAAAGCAGCGCCCGTTTTTGGGTAAACCTACAAGCCAACTATGACTTATGGAATGCAACTAATCGTGAGCAACCCAAAGTTACAAAACTTAGTGCCATAGCTTAATTCTTGTAGCACAAAGCCTACATGACCAACCCTCTTCTTCAATCCGTTACCGCACTCAAAGGTGTCGGGCCTCAAATGGCTGAACGCTTGGCCAAGCTGGGCATTGAGCTAGTTCAGGACTTGCTCTTTCATTTACCTCTGCGTTATCAAGATCGTACCCGTATATATCCCATCGCCAGCTTACATGAAGGTCAAGAAGTATTAATCGAAGGTGAGGTTGAAAGCTCCTCCATTGTGATGCGCAGAAAACGCATGTTGCTGTGTCAATTGTCCGATGGCACAGGACGAATAACGCTACGTTTTTTCCATTTCTCCAATGCGCAGCATCTAGGCATGACAAAGGGTAAACGTATGCGCTGTTTTGGTGAAATCCGACGCGGGCCTCAATCACTAGAAATCGTCCATCCTGAATATAAAATACTGTCTGCATCCTCTACTCTTGCCGTTGAAGATACACTGACCCCGACCTATCCCACAACTGAAGGCTTGCAACAACGCAGCTTTCGTCGGCTCATTGGGTTAGCATTAGCCAATGTGGAGGAGCTTGAAGATTTAATACCTGATTCTATTCAGCAGCAATATCAACTAGCCAATGTGCATGAGGCGCTTAGAACACTACATAACCCCTCACCTGAGACGAATGTTAGTGAGTTTCTTAGTGGACAACATCCTGCTCAGAAACGACTTATTTTTGAGGAAATGATGGCGCATCATATAAGTCTCAGAAAACTCCGTGAACAAGGCAAGCAACTTCCAGCTATTGCCATTGGTAGTGGCGATACTCTGTATCAAAAGTTACTGAAACAACTACCTTTCACACTCACCAACGCACAACAACGCGTGATCAAAGAACTGCGTTCTGACATGCAACAAAGCTACCCCATGAGTCGGCTTGTGCAAGGCGATGTAGGCTCTGGAAAAACACTGGTAGCCGCTGCTGCTGCGTTATACGCCATCGAGAGTGATTTTCAGGTTGCACTCATGGCTCCTACGGAAATCCTTGCAGAACAACATTACCAAAATTTCTCTCAATGGTTAGCACCGTTAGAACTTGAGGTCAGCTGGATTAGTGGCAAGCAAACAGCCAAACAACGCCGTAGTGAGGTAGAAAACCTGTTGATGGGAATTACTCATATTGCCATTGGTACACATGCTTTGTTTCAAGCGGATGTACAATTCAAACAACTAGGTTTAGTCATCGTGGATGAACAACATCGCTTCGGTGTAGATCAACGGTTGGCGTTA
>CAZDMX010000259.1:0-4233 GCA_964506085.1 uncultured Thiothrix sp.
GTGATACCCGACATGTTCATAAAACGGATGACTTTAAAGTCCTTCATGAAGTGTAAATAATCGGGGTTAAAAATTATCTGCTTGTGATGTTGCTCAAAAGAGAGATACTTACGATTGCCACATTGCCGTGCTTCATTCACACGTTTCATCGCGTCACCCATACAAATGCCGCCGGGCAGGAGGATACGAATATCACGCAGATAGTTCTTCGGATTACTCTCCTTAATAATAATGGAAGCGCTGATACGTCCATTTTTACCCGGTTTTATACGGATAATATCTTTGCCTTTTGTGTGGCTGACCAGTTTGGCATCAACACCATAAATCAGTTTGCCTTCGCCTTTATAAAGCACCGTGTACAGACCCGTAGGAATGGTATTAGCCGGTAGGTTACTGATGAATCGGGTTCCAGCTTGACCACCATTTAGGTTTTTAGGCCAACCATTTTCATCATAAACAATTTTACCCTTGGTTAACCAGGGGCGAGCATAGTCGAAAGATAAAGACAGTTTGAATAAATCAACAAAAGGCATACTGGAATTAATATCCATAGCCTCATTGGTATTAATACCTAAAGGTGAAGTTTGATTTGGTGGGCTTGCATGAGATACGGATAATGTTTGTGCAGCAATAAGCGCACTGATACTTAACACTCTAATTATATTTTTCATTTTTCCCCAACTTCAGATCTAACACATCTGAGTTTGTAGTTATTAGCAACAGTAATAGACTTGGTCTGGCTTTGGTGGTGTAGCTAGGTCGTATTACCTAAGACTTTTGGGAGTCTCGGTGCTATTTCTTATTTTTATTATTAACTTAAGCATTGTTTGTGGATGTTGCCTAAGACCACATTTTTTATATTTGGTTTGTGTAGTGGTGAATGAATTCTACCTAAAAAGTAATCAATAGATACTATTTGCAGATAATCGGGTCACAGTGTTTAACCTAAAAAACTCAGTTGAAACTACTGCGAATGTCTATAGCACTGAATCTAAAGGTTTTCTGTAAAATGTTGACTTCACCCGTAGAGTGATGTAACTGTTGTTGTAACGCCGAAGACGGATAAAAAGGCAAGCAAGAATGGTGGGTTATTTGCTGCGCCTTGCCTTACTATCACATAGTCATTTTCAGACAAGCGGGAATGTATAAAAATTAACCATGTGTTAAACTCAGCTAACAATAACAAGAAAGAAATAACCAAAATAAATATGGATAATTTCCAAACTTACTACAGTGCAAAGGAAGGCTGGCATGATCCGTTTCCTGATCTCGATTCGCCGCAGACATTAATCTTGGTGTTTGGTCATCCTGATTTCTTAGCACAACATCAGCCATTTATAGACATTGAAAAGAAATATCCTAATTCAGTGCTTATAGGGTGTTCTGGGCCTGCGGGAATTCTGGGTGACGAAGTGGTAAAAGAAGGGATGGTTATCTCAATTACCCGATTTTGCGATACACGGCTGAATCTTGTCTCAATGGGTAAAAAGGAACAGGAAAGTTCCGTAGAATTAGGTAATAGAGTGGCTGAAAAGCTCAAAGAGGATACCTTGGTGGCTATATTGACATTTGCTGATGGCGCTGCAGTAAATGGCAGCCAATATATGCAAGGTATTAACCAGATAACGGGCAATAATACGGTAGTGACAGGAGGGCTTGCAGCTAATAGTGGGGGGGCGTCACAAAGCTGGGTGATGAAAGGAAGTCGTCCTCGCATAAACATTGCCAGTGCGATAGGTTTTTATGGTCATTCAATCACTTTTCTTAGTAGTAAAGGCAGTGGTTGGAAGCCCTTTGGTGTGAAAAGAAGCATCACCAAAGTAGACCAAGAAACATTATATGAACTAGATGGCAAACCAGCTTTACAATTATATAAAGAGTACCTAGGAGAAGCGGCTAAAGGCTTACCGGAAACAGGGTTGTTATACCCATTAGCAATTCTGTCGGAAAAGTCTGAAGATACGGTTGTTCGCAGTATAATGAGCATCAATGAGGAGAACCAGTCTATCTCTTTTGCGGGGGATATTCCTGAGAAAGTATCGGCTCAACTCATGTATGGAACGATAGAAAACCTTATTGAAGGGGCTGAAGAGGCTGTAGACAATTTACCTGAAGTTCATACTCACAGCGAGGGAATGCTGTCGATAGTAGCTAGTTGTATTGGACGGCTGCTAGTCCTTGGCAATGATGCCGAACTTGAAATTGATGCGGTCATGAGAAAATTGTTACAAAAAAACCAACATACACAACAGATAGGCTTCTATTCAGCAGGGGAGTTCGCAACGCTTAGCGAAGGGGCTTGTGCGTTACATAACGAAACATTAACACTTACGGTGATTTATGAAAAATAAAAATAAACCACACCATCGATTATTGAGTCAGCTAAACAAAAGCGAATTATCATTTAATTCCGTACCCACTGACTTAGCATTATGGCAACAATTTTTATCGGTTATTAATCGTTCTTATCATGCGGACACTGAGTCTAGGCAGTTGCTAGAACGTTCGCTGGAAGTTTCATCTGAAGAAATGCATTCACTTTATGAAGAGTTAAAGGATGAATCGGAACAGCGCATATCGGCAATCCAGAAGTCTGAAGAAAAAATGCGTTTTATGGCTAATATGAGTCATGAAATCCGTACACCCATTCACGGTATTCTAGGCTCACTTGATGTAGTAAAAGAAACCAATTTGGATGAACGTCAAAAATTATTCATTGATACTGCTCATGTCTCATGTGAAGGCATGCTAGAGGTTATCAACAATATTCTGGACTATTCAAAAATCAGTGCGGATAAACTAGAATTGGAAATAACGGAGTTTTCGCTTCGTGAGCTAGTGGATGAAGTAACCACTATCATGGGCATGATGGACAAAAATAAGCCAGTAGATGTTATCTCTTTTGTTGCGGATGGCATACCCGAAATGGTGCGTGGTGATAGTTCGCGTATACGCCAAATGCTTATAAACCTTATAGGTAATGGATTGAAATTTACCGAAAGCGGAGAAGTCTATACCCGCATCGAAAAATGTTTTGAAAATGAGAAAGAAGTCACGTTGCGTTTTGAAGTGAGAGACACAGGTATTGGAATCCCCCAGGATATGCAGAAGAATGTGTTTAATTCGTTTGTTCAAGTCGATGCTTCTATTACTCGGCGCTATGGCGGTACAGGACTTGGTCTTACTATTGTAAAAGAATTTGCAGAATTAATGGGTGGTACGGTTGGGGTAGAAAGTATTCTTGATAAAGGAAGTTTGTTCTGGTTTGAAATTAGTGTCCCTAAAGTTGTAAAGCCTATTAACAAGAAGGCACTCTTGACCTTGAATGGCTTATCGGTACTTATCGTTGATGATGTGCATGCCAACAGAGAAATCTTTAGTGAATATTTAAGCTCATGGGGAGCTAAACCTGAAACCGTAAGCAGTGGGCAACAAGCACTAGAATCAATGGTCGAAGCTTATAACAACGGGACTTACTATAATCTGGTACTGCTAGATTGGTTTATGCCGAGAATGGATGGATTGACTTTAGCTAAACAAATCAATACAGATCCACGTTTTAACCAGACACCTATCGTGTTGTTATCCTCCTATTCGATAGCTCAGGAAAAGCTAGATAGAGCGGGTGTTCAATATAGTTTGACTAAACCTATCAGATCTTCAGTTCTTAAAAATATGCTCACTGAAGTCATCAATAAGAATCATCGAACTAAATTACCGTTATCTCCTGTACTTGAAAAGAGTAGACAACAGAGCCCCACTATTTTGTTGGCAGAGGATAATGAAGTAAATGCTTTGATAGCAAAAACGATGATAGAAGACGAGGGCATGAGAATTCAACATGTTATGGATGGAAAACAAGTGGTCGAAGCGGTCAAGAAAAAGCGCTACACGATGATTTTAATGGATATTCATATGCCGGATATTGATGGCTATGCAGCTACAAAACTCATTCGTCAATGGGAAAAGAAAAACAAAATAAAGCCAGTCCCTATTATCGCTATGACAGCTAATGCATTAAAAGGTGATCGAGAAAAATGTTTGGAAACGGGCATGGACGACTATCTGGCAAAACCCGTGAGCCGTGAAAAATTGCTAGAAAAAATAAACATGTGGATGAAAAAAACACAGAAAGAAGTATGTGCTGTGTAGGTGACTTTAAGAGGAGTTCTTGAAACCTTTAACCTAAAAAACGCAGTTGAAACGTAGCGAGAATGACTAGAGTGCTGAAGA
>CAZDMX010000260.1:0-4216 GCA_964506085.1 uncultured Thiothrix sp.
TAAAAGCGGTGCTTTTTAAAGAACCAGATAACTCCTGTAAAAAAACTACCCAATAACCCAAGAGCAACCCCCCAGTTTTGAAGATAGTGATCATCACTTTTCATAAAGGCATTAATTTCCCCAAAATGTTTAAAGGAAAAATAGAGCAATAAAAGCGAAAGGATTGTTATGAAAAATAGTGGGAGCTTTCTCATTGCTTTACCTGTATTACACATTTAAGGGATGCGCGATATTTTAGCAACAAATTCGATGCGCGAATAGTAGTAGCACCAATCTTCGCTAAGTTCTCATGCTTTTTTTATGATTATTCAGTTGCTTAGCTTATCTATAGCCCCATAGATAAGAAATAGTTGCTCTATCACAACAACTCCTGTAAATTTCGCCCTCCATAATTATATTAGCTATTGCTAATGATGAGCATCTATATGAACATCACCGTCAGTAAACTAATGAGTAGTTTTTTATTCATTTCTTTGCCACTATTCTTGTTACAAGCAACGCTGCAAACAGCCGAGGCTGCATCTACAAGCAAAACTGCTTCTATGAAAAAAAACAAGAAACGCCATATAAGCTGTGATAGCTACTCCCGAAGCAAGCTGTTAAAAAAAGCTAATAAGTATCAAAAGCACATCACAAAAGCAGCACAAGACTATAAAGTCTCACCCTACCTCATTACCGCAGTGATCACTGTGGAATCCTGTTTTAGACCCAAGGCGCGTTCTTCGAGTGGTGCAGCAGGTCTTATGCAATTAATGCCAGCAACAGCCCGACGTTTTGGAACTACTAATCGTTATAACACCAAGCATAATATAAAAGCTGGCACTAAATATTTAAGCTTCTTACTTAAGAAGTTTAATGGCAATGTTCTACTTACTGCAGCAGCTTATAATGCAGGTGAAGGAGCGGTTAGTAGATTCAAGGGTGTGCCTCCCTACAAGGAAACTCAACAGTATGTTCGCAAGGTGCTTAATGCGTATCGTAAGCTTTCAAAAACGCCGACAGCTACACCCAAGAAGAATTCTGCCAACAACCAAAAGCTGACCACTAAAAACACCCGAACTCGTGCATGGTATATACAGCGATACAAACGCCAACACACTAAATCAAACCGTGGCTTGAAGCTTACAACGCGAGAATTGCAACACGTCAACAACTTATTAGGTCATGAGAACATGCAACCCGCTTTAAATTTTAAGCAGTTTTTATAGTAATCTGGCTTAGGGAACGTGCACTATAGGCATTCGCAGTAGTTTCACTGCGTTTTTTAGGTTAAAGGATGGGTGTGATTAAAAGTGAAGTATAATCAGACCTTCTCCCATCAGGAGATATTGTAATAAGGTGGATTCTGTAGGTTGCGGGTGACGACTGTATGGACACAGGAGGTAGGGTAACGCATGGAGCAGTTACCGAGGTACGAACCCCAACGTGACTTACTTTGTTGGGGTTCCTGCGTCACCCACAACCTACAAATTTTAGCTTTTTCAATTTGGGAAGAGACTTGATCACACCCTTAAAGGATTACTCTTCGCCCTGTTTAGTCACTTCCTCGTGAACCTCCGCCATATTCACGCCTTTCACTTTCGTAATCACATCTTCCAGCTGAGGCCCACTCAGCATTCCTGCTTGTGAAAACAAAACTACTTGCTCACGAAAGATCATCAATGTGGGGATAGAACGAATCTGAAAATGTGCACCTAGTGCTTGCTCAGCTTCAGTGTCTATTTTTCCAAAAACTATATCTTCATGCTTACCTGAGGCTTCTTCGTAAACGGGCGAGAAAGATTTACAAGGGCCGCACCATTCTGCCCAGAAATCGACAATGACGATATCGTTGTTATTAATGGTCTCTTCAAAAGTATCTTCTGTAATGTTTACGGTTGCCACAAAGTGCTCCTTGAGTTGATATACGTCGCAAAATATAAGGTGTTTATTCTGCAATGACAAGAAAAAACTAAAAAAATAAGTGTAATTAACAGTTATCTCTGTTGATTAGAACCTTCACTTGAAATATTACATTAGTGCTGCCCCCAAACGGGTAGTAACTGTTGCGAAATAGACAAATGATCTAAAATTCTAGCCACCATAAAATCAACCAAATCATTAACAGACTTTGGTTGATGATAAAAACCTGGGTTTGCTGGCAGTATGATCGCTCCCATGCGGGTTAAACTAAGCATGTTTTGTAAATGAATCTCTGAGAAAGGCGTTTCACGAACGACAAGGATTAGTTTTTTTCTTTCTTTTAACGCCACATCAGCGGCTCGCTCTAATAGATTTTTGCTACTGCCAACAGCGATAGCAGATAAAGTTCCCGTTGTACAAGGGCATACTACCGTTGCATCAGCCACGCCAGACCCACTGGCGATGGGCGCCATCCATTGCTCTCTTTCAAAAACCTGTAACTGATTTTCAGCGGCTTGATATTTTTCGGAAAAAAACTGTTGAATATCGCTAGCTCTAGAAGGTAGCTTAATATCAGTTTCCATATTAATAACGATCTGTGCCGGACGTGAAATCAGTAAATAAACGGTTATCTTGGCTTTAATTAATTCCTCTAACAGCCGTAGTCCATAGTCTGCACCTGATGCGCCCGTCATAATCAGGGTTACTGTTTTCATAGTCTTTTTTCCAGCGCTGCTAGCATTTTTTCATGAATTCCGGCAAAACCACCATTGCTCATAATCAATACATTTTCTACCTGAGAGTCATCACTCACTTGCTGAACAATACGATCCACATCGTCATAGAGTTTTGCTTTGCTGCCTAATGTGGCTATTACATCATCCATATCCCAGTTTACATCTGCGGGCTGGTACAGTAAAACCTCATCGGCTTCTGCTAATGATGCAGCTAATTTATCTTTGTGTACTCCCAGACGCATGGTATTGGAACGAGGTTCTAATATTGCGGTGATTTTCTGGCTACCGACATTTTTCCTCAAACCATCAAGAGTGGTAGTAATAGCAGTAGGGTGATGAGCAAAGTCATCATACACTTTGACATCATTCTCCCCTCCCGTCACTACACCCCGAAGCTGCATACGGCGTTTAACACCTTTGAATTCAGCCAGCGCATCAATGGCATGTTTGACAGGCACACCCGCATGACGGGCAGCCGCTATAGCGGCTAAAGCATTCGCCACATTATGTTGACCCAAACTGTCCCAGCTAACAACACCTTGATCATTTCCATCTAGCAAGACTTTAAATTCACTGCCGTCTTCTGAGAGATATTCTACTGACCAGCCTTGTCGTGTATCAATCTGTTCATGTTGCAATTCATTGGTCGGGATATGCATCGATGAAAAATGCTCGACAGGAGTCCATATTCCTTTTTCCAACACTTCCTTAAGTGCAACTTCTTCGCCATTAGAAACCACCAAACCCTCACTAGGAATCATCCGAATAAGGTGATGAAACTGTGTCTTGATGGCTTCTAAATCAGGAAATATATCGGCATGATCGTACTCAAGATTATTCAGCACAACGGTTCTGGGGTGGTAATGCACAAACTTGGAGCGTTTATCAAAGAAAGCGGTATCGTATTCATCTGCTTCAACTACAAAGAAAGGAGAATCGCCTAAACGCGCTGAAACCCCAAAATTCTCAGGCACACCACCGATAAGAAAACCGGGTTTTAGTCCTGCATATTCGAGAATCCAGACGAGCATACTAGCTGTAGTTGTCTTGCCATGTGTACCTGCTACCGCTAACACCCATTTATCTCGCAAGATATGTTCGTATAGCCATTGCGGCCCAGAGGTATAAAAAAACTTTTTATTTAACACATGTTCAACTACATCCATGCCACGTGACATGACATTGCCTACCACTATAGTATCCGTGTTTTCAGGTATATTTTTAGCTAACAGGCCTTGTTGAATTTCGACACCTTGCCCTTCCAGCATGGTGCTCATAGGAGGATAAACATTATCATCCGAACCCGTAATTTCTATCCCTGATTCTCGGGCAAGCAGAGCAATTCCGCCCATAAACGTGCCACATATACCTAAAATATGTGTTGTCATTTTCATCCTTTTACCAGCTTATGAAATGTCCTATCGTAGCAACATGGACATGCCTCACAATGGGGTCTGTTCGATAATATTATACCCGATAATCAACAGTGATTACGCACTGCATCTTCCATCGGTATGGGACGCGAAATACCATAGCCTTGTCCGTAATCAACGCCTATGTAGTTAAGAATCCGAATA
>CAZDMX010000261.1:0-4190 GCA_964506085.1 uncultured Thiothrix sp.
CGTTACTCAATTTATGATTGATATCCGAACTAAATTCTCGACAGATTATCTTTATGATCTTAAATTATTCCCAATGAAAAATATATGGGTAAATAAGGTTCCCCTTTTTTAACTCTTTTTTGTCCATGGAAACGACACCAGCTATAATTCCCATGTTTATGGGTTAATGAATAGGGGTGCCCTTCATGAAAACCACTATCGAAATAAATGACGATCTGTTTCATACGAATTAAGACAATTGCGTATCAACGCAATTCGACGCTAAAATCGGTCATAGATGTTGCGTTACGTCGCTTTGTCAGTGAACAATCTAATTCTACAAAAAAAGAATTTCATCTAGGTAAACGCTCGTTTAAAGGAGAGGGTATACAATCCGGTCTAACCGAAGGGGATTGGGCTGATGTTCGTGAACGCGCTTATCAAGGTCGAGGCGGATGATCGCACCCTGATTGCAAACAGACAGCCCCCAGTTCGTTCAACTGTCCCGTGAACGTTTTTCCGTTCAACTTCGCCGGAATATACTAACGCAATGAAAATTGACCGAGAAATATGAATTGGTATACTTATTTATATTCTTCGAAATCAAACAATTTAGTTATGAAAATTAGCGAACGCGGACAGGTCACAATTCCCCAAGAATTCAGGGAAAATATGGCTACTTACCTAACACAGATATCGAGTTTGTAGCAAAAAATGGAGCTTTGATGCTCATCCCGAATAAAGCAGCTCGGCGTACTGCATTAGCGTCCATCTACGGAAAAAAGAAATTGAACAAATCCACCGATGAGTTAATGGCGCTACTTCGAGATGGATGAATGGCTAATCGACACCAATATCTTAATCGATGTTATTGGGGCTGATCCGGTCTACGGAGAACGGTCTTTAAATACATTAACTCAATTAAGTGTGACCGGAGTTTTAATTATTAACCCGGTAATTTACGCTGAAATCGGCGCGGTGATCGATTCTATTGAAGAAGTCGATAAATTATTGTCACCCGACCTATTTCGCCGAGAAGACCTTCCTTGGGAATCTTGTTTCCTTGCCGGACAATCCTTCCGCCGCTATCGAAATAACCAAGGTCAGCGGAAAAGGATGTTAGCGGACTTTTTAATTGGTGCCCATGCTGCAGTGGCAAATTTTGGATTGGTTTCCAGGGATCAAGGCTATGCTCGTTATTTCAATATCAACATTATTGATCCGAGTCAGGACTAGTAGATCTAAATATCTCGTTCGTTCATCACGAAGGCGACGAATAAATTTATGAGTATCGAACGAAATGGTAGCCATCAGGCAAATTTAGCATGAAAAATGCGTAAAGATAATTCAAAAACAGGCGGCTTTTCTATGTTGAATAATCCATGGATGGTCTTTTATTCTTGATTATTGACCATATAAAAGCTTACTTGGCCCCATCCCATGCAACCAACTCAAATTCAATTTCTTACACATGGCTTTCAATCGATCCACCTGTCCGGCAATGCGAGGAAAACAACGGTCAAAATATTTAACCGTCGTAACCCACTGGCGCGGATTCACCTGAAGACGGGCTAGAATAGGCGGGAAATTCTCAGGAATTGCTCCCCGCTTGCCATCGATGATCGCTCGACCCGTCCAGTCGACAAGCTGGAGATAATCATCCAACGAATAGGAGATACCTTTTGGTTGGTCGACTCTCTCATTGCCAACAAATTCCAACAACAATTTCGGACTACAACCTATGACATCGTTCGCACCTATTTTAGAGACAGCAGCGTGATAATGATTGTCCATCACCGCATAAGCACAAATACCCATGCAAAATACCGAAACCAATTGTTTCATTCGATCAACGATCCACTGTTTGCGACGCCCAAAATTCTCCCCGGTTTCTCGAGCCACACCGCATAGAAAAGCCCGCCGCACACAGCGAGAATAGCAATGATAAAACGGTGTATCGGCGAGTCTGATTTATTCGGAGCGGGCTTTGGTCATAGGTTAGGCTAATGCTTAGAATCGTGAAGTGTAGATTAGCGGAAGGGCGGGTGGCTGTCAGTAATATTGGGTGTCCTTTATATTATCTCGATAACGTCTTGGAATGACCAAAAATATGGATGTCTTTTATATTTCTTCCGCTGTCATAATTTTATTACCGGAAATCGACCGATCCATAAAATATGGGCCACAATTTATGGATGTCTTTTTCTCTCTTTCAATAACCAATAATGGGTATTTCATCAATCGATTTAAAATCTCGGTCATAGGTAACAAGCGCATAAGAATCGGTTTCCAGCGCTGTCGCGAGCTGTATCGCATCAGGTAGCTTGAGACGGTAACCAGCTCGGAGTCTCGCGGCTCGAGCAGCTATATCAATCGACAAAGGAACTGTTAACCAACCCTGTGCTCTGGTAAGCGATTCACGATAGCGTTTCGCAAGAATTTCTTCGCCATTTCGTAAAGGCCCCACCAAAACCTCAGCGAGGGTAACGGTCGAAACAATAATCCGATTTCTCCCTTGTTCTACAGCTTCGAATAGAGGTGCAAAATAACCTGAAAGCGGTTGAACATCAGAAAGAAGGTAAACTATTGGCGCAGTATCAACGGTAACGGTTACCCCGTCAGGAATCTGCGCCAAAATACTCAATCCCATTCTTCCCTGATTGCGTTAATATCCTTACTAGGCTGATCGCTCCAACAATGTTTTGCGCTTCCGCGAAGACCAGAAATGGAAATCACTGACGCCTCTGGAGGAATGGCGCTTACGGGAACCAGAGCAGCGTAAGGTTTTCCGTGCTTGGTGATAACGGTTGCCTCGCCACGATGAGCTTGATCCAACAATTCGGGTAAGCGTTTTCGTGCCTGTTCGGCCCCCAACTCCTTCATGGTATTCACCTATAATTGTGGAAAGACTGTACAGAATGTACGGTATTTATGCGAAAAATGCAAATTTTTACCCCCAGATTAAATCGACATATACCGTACCCCGTGCAACAGACGAAAATCCCGGTTCCCGCTGAACCAGTACAAGCGGAAGAAGGTATGGTTGTCAAATAGATGGGTGTCCTTTATATTTATGGTTATATTGCTATAAGTAAATTATTACCCCCTTTGCTTTTTTGACCCCTTTGCTTTTCAATTTTTGGGTTTATGCATCATTTGCTTGATTGCAAGACCTGACACCTTTTGGCTTGACACCTTTTTGTGACACCTTTTTGGACACCTTTTTGGTTTGGGATTTAAGTCACGGATTCAGGTATCCTTCAATATCTTCTCTTTACTATCTTTCTTATCTAATTAAAATATACTCATCACGCAAATTGAAGACAGATTGAATTAAAAAATTACTTTTTTCAGTAGTGGGGAATTTCTTAATGCCCGAAAATATTCGAGGACCAATGTGTAGTAGTAGGTGCGGGTCGGATTGGATAGATACGGGTACTTCATGTCGTTCACGCTCATTTCCACCCGTGACTATATCCGATGAACTCCAAACTGGTGGATACCTACACCTTGACCCTCTATTAGTTCAAAGAAATAGGGCTATTGAGGAATCTTTACTTAATGCAGCGAACAACTATCTGCGCAGGCGGGATTTTCGTTGGTTTTTTACCTATGCTCATGGCCAAATAACTAAACAGATCAATAAAAATATAAGGCGTTTTGAAGCCCC
The DNA here is from genome assembly GCA_964506085.1 of uncultured Thiothrix sp. Lineage (GTDB taxonomy): Bacteria > Pseudomonadota > Gammaproteobacteria > Thiotrichales > Thiotrichaceae > HyVt-477. The sequence goes on from CAZDMX010000261.1 coordinate 3,650, forward strand.
TAATGCACTGATGTTATTTAACATTAATTTTGCCGAAGAATTCCTTAGCGCAATCTGGGGGCAGCCACATAGAGACTGGCAGCAGGCATTTAACAGATGTGAAGAGATCTCGAATGCTTCCGACGAATTAGGTGGTTATGCAGAGAGAGAGCTAGTTCAGCTCTGTGGAGCAGAAATGGCTAGAATTCATATCAATTTTGATATTACCACTGCGTTAATGGAAGATGGATGTATACCGCGCCAAGATTTTGGAAACATGTTGCTTTTAGTGAATAGTGGTTCTCAGGCTGCCATGATTGAATTGAGAGATCGTACATCTCCATATGTGGAGATAATAATAGGAGCACTATCGATAGGACCAATTTATACCCTAGTGATCCAACAATTAGGAGAACTTGTTGTAAAGTTTTGGCGCAATGCCATTTATGAGCGTTTATGTAACACATCGGTTCCCAATCCTGCCCCACATTTCTTGTCACCATGATATCCCATTATTCGATCGCAAGAGCAGGTTTAGTATCAAATGGCACATATTTAACAC
>CAZDMX010000262.1:0-4173 GCA_964506085.1 uncultured Thiothrix sp.
AGATTCAGTGCTATAGACATTCGCAGTAGTTTCAACTGAGTTTTTTAGGTTAAACACAATAAATAGACAAGCTGTCATACATTACATCTGAAAGTTACCTTCCAGATAGGATTCTATATGCTACATTACTATCTATGGGAATCAACGGAAGCAACAGATTCTTATCGCTACAATTTACGGTAAGAACGATACAACAATGTTAAAACAAGGATTTAATCTAAAGATTGGACAAAGCCTGTCCATGACACCCCAATTGCAGCAGGCTATCCGCATGTTGCAACTCTCAACTATAGAACTACAACAGGAAATACGGCAAGCACTTGAAAGTAATGCGTTATTAGAAGAAACTTCCGATTACGACAGCTTGAGCGATAGTACTCAGCAAGAAACAAATACCACAGATACCGAATCTAATATCGAAGAAACACTTCCCGATGATCTGCCAGCCGACACAACCTGGGATGAGGTTTATGATATGTCCTCTTCGGATTCAAATATCCATAGTTCTAATAGCGGTAGCGGCGATGGCAGCAATCTCATTGAAACACTGAATGCCGAAATAACAGGGTTGAAAGAACACCTGCTTTGGCAAATAAATAACAGCAACTTCAGTATTCAAGATAAAATTATTGCAGCTACCATCATTGACTCATTGGATGAAAAAGGTTTTCTTACAGAATCTGTCGAGGATATTCATGCCAGCTTGAATCATCAGCTGTTAATTGATGTGGATGAAGTTGTAGCTGTTTTACATTATATTCAACACCTTGACCCTATTGGAGTGGCAGCTCGCAACCTGCAAGAATGTCTCCTCCTGCAACTCACTCATCTCTATTCAGATCACGAGCTATATCAAAAAGCTTGTCAGTTATTAGAAAAAAATCTGGACTTACTGGAAAAACGGAACTATATAAAGATAAAGAAAGCATACAATCTAAATGATAAGGCTTATGAACAACTCATTACTTTACTACGTTCCCTCAACCCAAATCCTGGACAAGTTTTCGAAACGAAAATAGCTGACTACATCACCCCCGATGTGTTTATTAGTAAAGCACAAGACGGTCAAACTGATGAATGGGTGGCTACATTAAACCAGGATTTAAAAGCAAAACTACGGATTAATGAATACTATCAAAATATGATTCCTCAAACGGCTAATACTAAAGACAAGAAGTATTTACAGGACAATCTGCAAAATGCTAGAGGGTTTATCAAGGCATTACAGAACAGGGATTCTACTATTCTCAATGTTGCCAATGAAATCATAAAACGCCAATCTGCTTTTTTGAAATATGGCGATCAAGCAATGAAACCTATGGTGCTAAAAGACATCGCTGATGATTTAGGAGTTCATGAATCTACTATCTCGCGAGTCAGCACTCAAAAGTACATGCATACACCGCATGGAATCTTCGAATTAAAGTATTTTTTCTCTAGTCATGTAGCCACCAGTACAGGTGGAGAATGTTCATCTACCGCGATTAGAGCCATGATCCAACAACTTATTAAAGGAGAAAACACACGTAAACCGCTTAGTGACAACAAACTAACGGATCTTCTTAAAAATCAGGGTATTAATGTTGCACGGCGTACGGTTGCCAAGTATAGAGAAGCGATGACCATTCCTTCCTCAAGAGAAAGGAAAAGTCTGGCTTAGGCTCCATACTGGTGATATATTAATCATATCGCGTAGCTCTCATTATTCTCATTATCATTATTATAACGGTGAAAATAATGAATTATTTTCTCACTGCCCCTGCAGTGGCTTCGCAACGTCTTTCTGGTTTTCTACCAAAGAAAGACGGGCTAACAGGTCAAGCTATCTCATTTCGAAATAGTTGCCTATCATCAATAAAAAGGAGTAATCACATGCAATTAGAAATAACTGGTCACCATATAGATGTCACTTCTTCACTCAATCAACATATCAAAGCCAAAATCTCTAAACTGAAACGACATTTTGATCAGGTACTAGATATTCATGTCATTCTAAAAGTAAAAAAACTAGAACATACGGCAGAAGCCGTCTTACATTACAGTGGTAATCGTGTATTTGCCGATGCAAAATCCCACGACATGTACGCTGCTATTGACTCATTAGCAGACAAGCTTGACCGCCAAGTCATCAAGCATAAAGAAAAAATCAAAAGCCATAACCGTGCAGAAGGTGCGCACCGTAATATTGAGTTTAGCTAGTACACAAAAACAATACACCCTGCTCACAGCATCCGTTTGATTTTAGGCGTAATTATTTACACTTTTGAGTGTTTTTAACCCGATACCCAATCGAATATAAGCTTTGCTTAAAGGGTACTTGAATTAATGCCGACACCCCAACATAATGGGCTTGTCGGCATTTTTTTGCATATTTCTATCTGAGTAACAAGTATGAATTTTGTAATAGTCAGTGGCCTTTCCGGATCAGGAAAAACGATGGCACTCAATACACTTGAAGATCAAGGCTACTATTGTATTGATAATCTTCCCCTAGAATTACTCAATTCCCTGTTTCTTTCTCCTTCAATTGTACAACGCGATAAAGTAGCTATTGGCGTAGACATCAGAAGCAGCCAATCCGGTTTAAACCATCTTCCAACAGATCTGAAAACTATCCGTGATGACGGGTATAACGTCACCCTGATCTATCTCCATGCTGAAAATCATATCCTGCTAAAGCGATATAATGAAACACGCCGCAAGCATCCACTCACTACCCGTGAAATAGGACTTAGCGAAGCACTTGCTCTGGAAATTGAACTCATGTCATCTATCCGCTCAGCAGCGGATCTCGAAATTGATACGACCTATACCAATATCTACCAACTAGCCAGCTTCTTGCGCAGTCGTGTCTGTAACACTGACCGACAGAATCTTTCTCTCATGTTTCAATCTTTTGGGTTTAAACATGGCATTCCTGCTTCTACTGATTTTATGTTTGACGTCCGCTGCCTACCCAATCCTTACTGGATTAATGAAATTCGTATGCACAATGGGACTGATCAACCTATTATTGACTGGTTGGAAACACATGATGCCGTTGTTGAAATGAAGCAAGATATTATTAACTTTACTGAAAAATGGATGCCACATTTTATCGAGAATCAACGTGCCTATCTCACTATTTCTGTAGGCTGTACTGGGGGAAGACATCGCTCTGTCTACATAGCAGAGCAACTAGGTGAGTATTTTCGTACCCAGCATTCTCCTGATATTACGGTTTTTCATCGAGAGCTGAATACTTAGGCAAAACCGACTCAAGCCTCGATTCCTTACAACTTCCTCTACGCTACCTATTCTCGGACAGCCTTAATCCTGTTTCATTAGCTCTACCCATGTGGCACTGATATACTCCAGCAAATTCTAACAGTAGCTGACTAATGACTAATAATATTCAGCCAAATTACGAACAACGTCTTGCTTTTTTGTACAGCTCTATCGAGTCTGGTGAATTGTTTCGTATCCAGCGTATGCTCAACTCCCTGCATCCTGGCGAAATCGCCCATCTTATTGAAGCTTCCCCCTCCAGCCAACGAAAAATCGTTTGGGAATTTGTCGACCCTGAAAACGAAGGCGAAGTGTTAGTCGAACTTGGTGATGAGGTTCGGTCTTCACTAATTGAAAACATGGATGTAGATGAATTAAAAGCCGCCGCAGAGCAACTAGAAACGGACGACATGGCTGATTTTTTACAAAGCCTACCCGATGCCGTCATTCGTAGAACCATGTCAAGCATGGGTCTGCAAGACCGCAAACGCGTTGAAGCTGTAATGGGTTATGATGAAGATACCGCAGGCGGCTTGATGGACACCTCCACTGTCACCGTGCGTCCCGATGTAACTGTTGATGTGGTGTTACGCTACATGCGTAGACAAAAAGAACTACCCACCCATCTTGATAGCGTTTATGTAGTAGATAATGGCAATGACTACCTCGGCACATTGCCCTTAACTGCGTTACTCACCCATCAGCCTGAAGACATCGTACAAGATATCATGGACGATGCTTGTTTCTCGATCCTTGCTTCTATGCCTAGTCAAGAAGTAGCCATGATTTTTGAAGATCGCGATCTTGTCTCCTGTCCTGTAGTTGATGAACATAATCAGCTCCTAGGCCGTATTACGATTGATGATGTCGTCGATGTCATCCGTGATGAAGCTGAACACTCCGTCA
>CAZDMX010000263.1:0-4165 GCA_964506085.1 uncultured Thiothrix sp.
TTTTGGATGGTTGTAGGGTCGAATTCATTCGACACGTATGTATATCAAGCAACACGGGTCGAATAAATTCGACCCTACAAGCTGATCCATAAAATGGGGGAAAGATTGTAAAAAATGTAAAATTTTAACTGCGTAGTCTGTGACTCCTGTTCTCGCTAAGGCTTTTTTGAGCGTTAACTAATAGTATCCAAAATCTTATTAAACGAAGCACTTGGACGCATTGCCGCGGTCATAAGCTCTACATCTGGATGATAGTAGCCGCCCACATCCATAGGCTTGCCTTGAGCGCTATTTAGCTCATCAACTATTTTTTCCTCGTTGTCACTTAGTTGCTGTGCCAAGGGCGCAAAGAAGGCCTGTAGCTCAGTATCGTCACTCTGTTCTGCCAAGGCTTGAGCCCAGTACAGTGCGAGGTAGAAGCTACTGCCTCGGTTATCCCGTTCATTCATCTTGCGCAAAGGTGATTTGTTATTAGATAGGTATTGGCTATTGGCCTCGTTAAGTGCGTTTGCTAAGGTTCGAATCTTTGTATCGTCAGTCTTAGCCGCCAAATCTTCCAACGACACAGCGAGTGCCAGATATTCACCTAGTGAATCCCAGCGTAGGTGGTTTTCTTCCACGAATTGTTGCACGTGTTTGGGTGCAGAGCCGCCAGCGCCTGTTTCAAACAAACCGCCTCCGGCTAGTAATGGCACAATGGATAGCATCTTTGCACTGGTACCAAGTTCTAGAATAGGGAAGAGATCGGTAAGATAATCACGCAATACGTTTCCGGTCACAGAAATAGTATCTTCGCCAGCTTTCACTCGCTTCAATGCATGATGAGTCGCATCAATCGGTGACATAATTTGAATATCCAAGCCGTCTGTGTCGTAATCAGCAAGATAAGTATTCACCTTTTCGATCAAGATTGTATCGTGTGAGCGATTCGGATCAAGCCAGAAAATAGCAGGGTTGCCAGTAGCGCGAGCACGGCTTACCGCAAGCTTTACCCAATCCTTGATGGGTGTATCTTTAGTTTGGCACATTCTCCAAATATCACCGTTTTCTACGGTATGTTCCATTAAGGTTTCACCTGCGGAATTATGGACACTGACTACACCATCGGTTGTCATCTGAAACGTTTTATCGTGTGAACCATATTCCTCCGCTTTTTGAGCCATTAAGCCGACATTAGCAACACTGCCCATAGTTGAGACATCAAAAGCCCCATTTTTCTGGCAGAATTCAATCGTTGCTTGATAAATGCCCGCATAATTTCGGTCAGGGATCATTGCTTTGGTGTCTTTCAGCTTTCCATCAGGCCCCCACATCATGCCAGATGAACGAATTGCGGCTGGCATAGAAGCATCAACAATAACATTGCTGGGTACATGTAAATTCGTTATGCCGTTGTCAGAGTCAACCATAGCGAGAGCAGGGCGGGTTTCGTAGACAGCCTGTAGGTCTGCTTCGATCTCAGCTTTTTGATCATCGGGCAAATTAGCGATTTTGCTATAAACATCACCCACGCCATTGTTTGCATCAACACCTAGTTCGGCAAATAGATCAGCGTATTTTTCAAATACATCTTTGTAGTAAACCGTCACCGCATAGCCGAACATAATCGGGTCTGATATCTTCATCATGGTTGCTTTTAAATGCAGCGATAATAGTACATCGTTAGCTTTAGCATCTTGCATTGAAGCTTCAAAAAAAGCACGCAATGCACTAGAACTCATGCGTGTAGCATCAATAACTTCACCGGCAAGTAACGGCGTAGATTCTTTTAAAACAGCGGTGTTGCCATTATTATCAGTAAACTGAATTTTTACATCATCAGCGGCAGACATAACAACTGACTGTTCGCTAGAATAAAAATCCCCAGCGCTCATACTGGCAACGTGAGTTTTAGAATCTGTTGACCATTTGCCCATTCGATGTGGGTTGTCCTTTGCATATTGCTTAACGGGTGCAGCCACACGACGATCAGAATTGCCTTCGCGTAATACGGGGTTTACTGCACTACCCAGTACTTTAGAGAACCGTGCTTTAAGTGCTTTTTCTTCTTCTGTATCTGTATTGTCAGGATAGCTTGGAATATCAAAATCATGTGTTTGCAATTCTTTAATAGCAGCTTTCAACTGTGGAATCGAAGCACTGATATTAGGTAGTTTGATGATATTCGCATCAGGTGTCTTCGCTAACTCACCCAACTCGGATAAAGCATCCTCAATCTTTTGATCATCACTCAAATCATCTGGGAAGTTAGCAATAATCCGTCCAGCCAACGAAATATCTTTGGTTATCACCTTGATTCCAGCGGCTTGTGTAAAAGCCTGCACAATAGGTAGAAGAGAATAGGTTGCTAAAGCAGGAGCTTCATCAGTTTGGGTATAGATTATTGTAGCTGTAGACATAAGAGTTCCAAAACAAATAAATTATAGGCGCGCATAGTAACCTATGATTGAGTAATTTAGGAGTTTCAAATGAATAGAGGTTATTAATTTAAGACTGCGAGTATCACTTGTAGCAAAAGATGTCTTGGATGGTTCTTTCTGGAGGTTCCTTTTGAGGATAAAAACTTGAATTTATACTGCGGTTATAAAATAATCACAGTTAGAGGCCATTCTTGCAGAGATTTTGCGTGAAAAAATAGGGTAAATTTAAGCCTTGTTTATAGTCATACATACCTGTGAAAGAGCTCTTATTAACATCAATAATAACTAACTAGGAATATTATAATGAGTAAACAAACCGAGAATCAAAACCCCTTTGAAGCACCCAGTGCCAATTTAGAAACACAAACATCGGGTCAATTATCTTTTGTTAATTCTTTTACGCGCTTTACTGCCTGGGGAGTCTTTGGTTTGATGATCATTACTCTAGGTTTGTACTTGTATTACTGGATGTTTACTCGTGTAAAAAAACTGAACTCCAACTTGTCAATGGAGCATAAAATATCCTCGCTATTGACTCATACGGTTATTGCGACAGGGCTTATTTATACCTTATTTGCCTATTTGCCTAATTTTGTGGATAGTTCACTAATCCAGTCAATGTTGCTAGTAACGGTTATTCTTATGATGGTTTATTTTGTGGCATACCTGATGTGGATTTTTAAATTTCGTAATCGTTTGAATTTATTAACGGGTGCCAAGAAAGGCGATAAATTATGGCTGGGTGGTATAATGACATTTTTCTTCAACGTCATTTATTTTCAATACAAGATTAATCAAATTCATGATAATAGCTAGTACTCCAACAACTTAGGTTTGATGGGTACAGAGCAATCCAAAGCGTTCAAGACAAGGCTTGGGTTGCAGGCAATGGTTGTTCCCTTGTCAAGACCCATAACGCAGTATTGAGCGCTTTGGGTTGCTCCCTTCGGGCGAGCCATGAAGCGGTCATCCGCGTTGTTGCATCTTTTGTGAAGGGAACAACCATTCCCTGCAAGATGGCGCCTAGCGGCTAACCGCTTCATGACTCGCTGTACTCATCAAACCTAACTTGTTGGAGTACTAGTACAGTAAACGGTAATACGACGGACAGGCTATGCTTCGGGTAGGTCGGATAAGGAACGCCATCCGACGAGATGCTGAATTCAAACTATTTGTCGGATGGCGCTACCGTTTATCCGGCCTACCGTAACACCCAATAGCTGAGGCTGACTTTAAGAAAGTTATCAACCTAAAATGACGAAGCGCCTCAGAGTGTTAACTCATGAAGCGCTTCTTTCTATCCGCACCATTATACTTATTTAAGTTAAATTAGATGCACGAACGAAGGAATATCCGAGTTATTTTTCGAGCTTCGCTTTGTGCTGGAAATTTTAGTCTCCGGCTTTAAAGAAGTACTGTCCTTTTAGAGACAATGCTCGTTGGCTTTTCACACCAGCCTTTGAAGGCTTCGATAATGTGGGCAAACCACACTCCATATCTTCCAAACCAATTGTTACTTCAGCCTGTTGACACGTTCCTGTTAAGGCAAGTTGTTTATGCGTTATCTTAGTTGTAATGCTAAGAGTGCGATCCACAACCTAATGGGTTTGTCTTCGGATAACCTCACCGACCTAAGTCAGTTCTATAAGTATAGTCAAAAAAAATATTTCTGCTGGAAAATTCAAAACTATTTTTTAGGTTTAATTAGTGTGTGCAGACAAATGATAATATCCACTACGAAAAAA
>CAZDMX010000264.1:0-2061 GCA_964506085.1 uncultured Thiothrix sp.
AAGAGAAAAAAGGTATATAAAACATTTGGGTTTTAGCCTTAATTTTCCAGATTGTAAATAAGCATAGTGGCTCCAAAACTAGGTTATCTATTAACAAGACAATGGCGTGACACACCAACGGGAATCACTTTATATTACTGGTTTTCCACAGCAGATGGCCCAGTTCGTGTGGTCATAGAAAACCAGCAAGCGGTGTGTTTTATCCGTCAAAATAATCCAATTAAGCTATCCGCTAATATACTAAGAAAGCCGCTCAAACTACAAACACTCGAACAAGAACTTGTCGAGGGGTTGTATTTTAAACAACAACGTGACTTAACACATTTGCGTGATCATCTAGCTCACGATAAAACACAGCTCTTAGAGTCAGAAATAAAGCCTACAGAGCGTTATTTAATGGAACGCTTCATTACTGCTGGCGTTGAAATTTACGGCACTGCTGTACCACAAGAACGACGAGAGTCAGAAGTAGGCTATACCGAATATATTAATCCGAAACTTGGCCCTAGTGAATACACGCCTAAGCTACGTTGGATTTCTTTAGATATTGAGACAGAAGATTTACGTGGGAAACTCTATTCCATCGGGGTGACAAGCGCAGATGAAGAGCAAGTCTTCATAGTCAAAAGCAAACCTGCTAAAACAACAAATGACTCGATAAGATGGTGCAACAATGAAAGACAAGCACTACAGCAATTTTTCGCATGGATAAAAAAATACGACCCTGATGTGATTATTGGCTGGAATGTAGTCGCCTTCGATTTGGATTTTTTACTGTGGAAATGCAAACAACTAAGGATACCGTTTGCTTTGGGAAGAGGCACAGACAACGCGACCGTACTCGTACCACAGCAAAGCGGACAAATGCATATAGCCAGAATCCCTGGGCGAATAGTGCTGGATGGAATTACCAGTTTAAGAGGTGCTTTCTGGTCATTTGAAAGTTTTGCATTAGGTTATGTAGCTAATGCGCTTCTTGGTAAAAACAAGCTTATCACTCATGAAAGTGGTGAAGATAAGCTGAAAGAAATACAACGGCAATATAAAGAAGCTCCCGAAGAATTGGCCGAATATAACCTTGAAGACTGTCGTCTGGTCGCAGAAATATTTGCAAAGACGGATTTATTTAATTTCTCGATTCAGCGTGCCAGCATGACGGGTTTGGCGATTGATAGACAAGGGGGATCAACGGCAGCTTTTGACCATCTTTATTTACCCAGATTACACCGCCAAGGCTATGTTGCACCCGATATCGGTAGCCGCTTGAACCCAAAACATAGCCCCGGTGGTTTTGTGATGGAATCGCAACCTGGGCTTTATGATAACGTGTTAGTACTGGACTTTAAAAGTCTATACCCCAGCATCATTCGCACGTTTAAAATTGATCCACTGGGTTTGAGTCTGGGAACAAGAGATGAAACAGAAAACAGTATTCCTGGTTTTCTGGATGCGAGTTTTTCACGAGAAACACATATCTTGCCCACTATCGTTACCGACCTCTGGCAACAACGAGATCAAGCAAAAAAAGACAATAATCAACCGCTATCTCAAGCGGTAAAAATCATCATGAACTCGTTTTATGGTGTATTAGGCTCCTTTGGTTGTCGTTTTTTCAATCCCCAATTAGCCAGTAGCATTACCTTGCGGGGTCATGAAATTATTCAAACCAGCGCAGAGCTGATCGAAGCACAAGGCTATAACGTGATTTATGGTGATACCGACTCGGTCTTTGTGTTAATTGGAGAAGATACAAACGAAGCGCGTTGTCAGGAAATTGGTAAGCAGTTACAAGATAATTTAAATACTTGGTGGAATAATCACTTGGAACAGCAATATCAACTTGAATCCTATCTAGAACTTGAGTTCGAAACACACTATTTAAAATTCCTGATGCCGACCATACGCGGTGCAAAAAAAGGCAGCAAAAAACGCTATGCTGGAATGATTAACGTGCATGGCCATAAACAGAAGCAAGGCGAAAATAAAATGGTGTTCAAGGGTCTAGAAACCGTGCGTACCGACTGGACACCACTGGCACGCGAATTTCAGCAAGAATTGTAT
>CAZDMX010000264.1:2071-4162 GCA_964506085.1 uncultured Thiothrix sp.
GGCTAATATTTCATTCTGAGCCCTATAAAGCCTTTGTTTTAGAAACCCATGATCAACTGCTACGAGGTGAGTTAGATAACAAGCTTACTTATAGTAAACGACTTCGCAGACCACTAGAAAGCTATACCCGTACCCAACCACCGCAAGTAAAAGCGGCTCGGAAAATGAAAAGACCGGGTCGAAAAATTAGTTACGTGATTACCACTAATGGGCCTGAACCAACACACGGTGCGATAAACAATTATCAGTCTCCGCCAGATTATCAGCACTACATCGACAAGCAGTTAGCACCCGTTGCAGACAGCATTTTACACTTTCTGGATACGACTTTTGAGCGTATTACACAGCGGCAGATTGATGTGTTTGATCGGTAGTGCATTGTAGGGTGCTTGATTTAGCACTGTTGGTGGATTCCATCCACCTTACAGAGCTTCTAAAAGTTGTTTAACATAATCATCCAGACTTTCAAAAACCGGGACGGAGTTTGCCGCTATTTTTCCTGTGCTAAGCGTTCTCATTCCTTTCCCCGTTTTCACTAAGACAAAATCCATACCCGCGCTATTTGCCGCTTTCATATCCCCCAACGTATCACCAATAAAAACACAGTCTTTAACAGATACTCCGAAATGCTCAGTAATCTTCAATAACATCCCTGGTTTGGGCTTGCGGCACGTGCAAGCCTCATCAGGCCCATGAGGACAATAAGTAATGTAATCAATACTACCGTTATGTTCAGCTAATAGATGCTGCATTTTTTCATGCATTGCCCGCAGAGTGGTTTCATCATAATAACCGCGCGCAATACCAGATTGATTAGTAGCAACCGCAACCTTGTACCTTGCCTGGTTGAGCCTCGCAATGGCTTGAAGACTGCCTGCAATCGGTATCCACTCCTCAGGAGACTTTATATACTGATCGGAGTCTTCATTGATGACACCGTCACGGTCAAGGATAATGAGCTTCACAAATAAGACACCATAATAAAAGCGTATATTATAACGGTTGTTAACAGATGCTCCTAAAACAGCAGCGTGTTATCCTGCTATCGTCTCATTCATTCCAATTAATAAAAGCGTTCGATCATGACCACACAAGCCAAAAAATGCCTGATAGTAGGCCCTTCGTGGGTTGGCGATATGATCATGGCGCAAAGCCTGTTTATAAAGCTAAAACAAGATAATCCTGAGCTGGTTATTGATGTATTAGCACCTGCCTGGAGCGAGCCGTTATTAGCATCTATGCCAGAAGTAAATGATTCTATTGTTATGCCATTGGGGCATGGAAAGCTAGGTCTGAAAAGAGCGCTATCAATTAGGAAAATCATTAGGTGAATTTACATGTAGCATTCACCTAATGTGCTAATTTTATCGGATATATATATGTTTTTATTGAAAGTAGCAAGTCAGTAGAGTCTAGAATAGTTCCGAATGACTACCACACCTTTCTAAACGTAACGATTCTTCTGTCACTTCATAAATGAGTAAGAAATCAGGTTGAATATGACACTCCGATTTTAAAACCCAATTTCCTAAAAGGGATGTGGAAGATACTCTTCTGGTAGTGCGCCTTCATCAGCCAATATATCAATGACTTTAAATAGTTTTTCTGTATCTTGTCGTGGACTTCTATTTGCTTTTTTGAGATCTTTTTTAAATCGATTCGTTGGTAATATCTCTCTCATTTACAAAGCTCTCTAAGCTCATTAACTGTAACTGGTTCAATATCCTTTTCATTGAATGCATCAATTGTCGTTTGATTAGGTTCTCCATATACGAGCCTTGAAAGATTCTGTTGTGCTTGAAAATAATTATCCATTTCCTTCATCACAACAGCTTGTTCTTGTTGTAATTTCAGGCTTTCTTCTTGATATTTTATAAGTGCTTTTTTAGTTCTGTGGTAATCCATAATCATCTGTTTGATGGCAGCTGAGGATGTAGAGACAGATAACGTTTTTTTTATTTTTTCAAGTTCAAAATTTTCAGTTTCATCAAGTCGTAGTGTTAAAGCCATTTGAAATAACTCACTTTTTTATAAATATCTATCTCGGACGCTACCTCTACCGCGGCGTGATCCGAGAGAAAGACATCCTCA
>CAZDMX010000265.1:0-4159 GCA_964506085.1 uncultured Thiothrix sp.
CAAGCCGTAGCATCCCAAGCACCGGGCAACCCTGTATAGGTTGATGGATGAGCCACCCATTTATTACCCGCCTCTTCCAATGGACCTAGCCCCCAGCCCACCTTTTCACCTCGAAAATACAATCCAGCCTCATAAAGTGAGTCCACTAGCGGCGTATACCCTCGGGGCGACCAGCTTTCAACAATTTCTGGTAAAAAATCAAATACGGTTATCGCACCCACAGGCTCAGGTATATTATTGGCAGCCCAGTTAACAGAGCCATTATTATTTAAGGGTAAGCCCTGTTCTATAATATCTCGTGCACTCGCCACCAATGGACTGATAGGAAACTTCACGCCCTGTGCAAAGTTAGTTCTATCAGAACCTATGCTACCGAAATTCATTAACCCGACATTGATTCCCTGAGGTACGGTTTGGAGAATACTATTAAACGCAGATTTCATCGCCTGATAGCGACTTACTCCTGTATTGCCCACTTCTCTACGCATACTGCCGCTAACATCCATAACAAACAGGACATTTTGACTTGTTGATCCCGCATCTACAGGGAAATAGATATCGGTATCATCTCTTGCAGTGGCGCTTGGCACAGACGAAGCTAAAACGGCGGCTGTTAGTATTTTAATTATTGTTTTCATTTTAATAGCTCTAGGGGTTTCTTATTATTTTTAACTTAGGAACGTGCATGAAATAACTTGAACATTCTGACTTGTACCCAAAGGGCATAGCAACCTATTTGCCCCTGAACCAATGACCTTAATCGTCGCGTAGTGCAACATTGTTCAACTTATTCCGTGCACACTCCTTACAATCTATTATGGAGTAACAGCACTTTGCCTTATTCCGTCTCCTGCAATAGAAGGCAACTCTTTTCCTTCACCTTTAAATAGTTGATGACGCGCGCCCGTACCTACCAAAATAGAATTAATAGCGAAGGTATAAACACGACACTGAGTAGCACCCGGCCCAATGCTCATGGCTTCTCCCGATTGACCAAAGCAGGTATATTTCGTACCTCGTGTTATGGTGATATCGGACTTGACACTTCCAGAGGTTAATTGTCGTGTCTGTACGCTCGGCATCGTTTCGTCTTCAAGCCATTTATAAACATTGTAGAAGTTAACGACTTTCCTGCTTGCTGATTCTGATGCTTGCGATACCAGCATTTGTTGTTGTTCATTGGAGGCAATAATAATATCTTGGGATGATAAACGTACTGATGAAATGCCAAGCATAGTGATAACTAACAACACCACTAAAGCTATAATAAGAGACGCACCTGATTGTCGATTTTTTATTTTTTTCATTTCTCTTGCTCATGATTGCTAGGCGCAATAGTAGTTTGCATGGACTTCTGTGATTCAACTGCATTTTTTAGGCTTAACGATTCATATTTGATAAATGAATCGTAGAGGTATAAACCCTCCTTAAATATTTGTCATACTTATAGACCCATTTATCCAACAACATATACCATTTCCACAGACGCTTAGGAAGAATCTGCTCTTTAGACCGCACTAACATAGCGATTTGAACACTAACTACATTCGCCCAGTTATTATTTGTTTCTACCTGATTAGCTGTTTGATATACCGTAGTGCCTGATGTCCTTACACCATAGCGATATTGGATATTTTCAATACCATTCGCAATTGGAACGGTAATATTCCGTGAAGAGGTGCATTTGAGTTCATTATCTTGTATGAAATAACTGTTATACACGGTCGCTAAACTACCTTGTCCACTTACTGGGTCAGCGCTACATCTTTCAGCTTGTATAGAATTCGTTGCAGCATCAGAACCATAGCTTGCTGCGCAATCTTGCCAGTAAAGTGCATCGGCATCATTTGGATTATCGGGCATAAAAGCAATAGAGATTCTGTCTTTGTTACCCTGATCCTTAGTAAACCTATTATTATTATTTATATATGAGGATGCTTGAAATTCAACAGCACCTTCGGTGTCACATACAAAACTACTTATATTTCCATCTGACTGGGTAAGAAAAGGTTTAGCAATGACATGTACATAGGTTGAAGGATAACCTGCATGTTCAATCCCATCCCGCAAAAAAGCCATCGCAATCCGGGCGTTAGATTCAAGTTCACTTTGCTCTGCTCGCATTTTACTTGAGCTCTTATTGCTTAAATAAGTGCTCATAACAGTAGCCACTAGAAATAACCCAATTAACATCGCCACCATCAACTCAACAAGCGAGAAGCCATTATATTTCCTAAACATCATAGAATAGCCTCATGCTTATGGAGTTATTGTCAGGACAACTGTTGAACTTGCTATCGCTTGATTCGCAGTATCGGCACGCTCGACCCAGGCCACGGTAATAGTATGATCGATGTTCGGGCCGCAAGGGGTAGCACCACAGGAAATATCCAGAGAGCCATTGGGTAACGTATTCTTAACACCACCACTTTTAGCGAATACATATGAACCCCACCCGAATAAATACCCACATGTGACCTGGAATTTATCAAATTCAGCCAACTGTGAAGCCGTGCAAGCTTCAGCTAAATTAGTACAATTAGGGAAAGTGGCAAAGCTACCCGAACAACTTAACGGGTTTTGAGGATCCGTTGCATAATCACCAGAGCTCACTCCGGCAAGATTAGTTCTGATCCTTTCTGCCATTTCGTTGGAAAGCATAGTAGCAACCGTTCGATAATGAGCAGAATCTGTGCCTTTCAGTGCCATGATTTGTAAAGCGGAAGTACCAAGGATGCCGAAAGAAAGAATGAAGGTTGTTACCAACACCTCAATCATAGATAATCCCTGAATTGACTTTTTTATAACTCTCATCTAAGTTATTTGTTCTCTATTTTATTGTTATTATGAATATTTAGATTTATTTATATTATCTTGCAATATTAACACAGCTTATCTGATAAATAAGCCATGTAGTCGTACCGTTAGTCTAAAAGTAGTAAATTACAGGGTGGTTTGCATTTATAAACATGAAATTAAATGAGTGTATTGGTTTTCACAGACTTGTATTTTCCTGTACATTTAGTCTTTTCCTACTTAGTTTAAAACAACCCAAAAAATGGATAATCTACAAGATTTACTTTCATCTGAACGACTCCGTGAGCTAATCTCTCCTCTCACGGAACTCTTCTCGGGTCAGCCTTGGGTTCAAGGCATCGCTATCTTCTTAGCGACCTTTATGACCGCTTCATTATTGACTTGGTTTATTTTCAAAATTCTGCAACACATCACTAAAAGAACAAAAACATATCTTGATGATAAGTTGCTAAAAATTGCCCGTGGCCCGGTTTATTACTCGTTGGTTATTACGGGATTTTCGACAGCCATAAGAGTGATGCCGCTCTCAGACAACCTGACTCAAACGCTTATTTATGGACTGAAAACAGTGGGGGTACTGGTCTGGACGGTTGCACTCATACGCTTCTCAAAAATCATTCTAAAACAACTAGCTTGGTTGAGTCAGAAAGGTCGGTTTATCCAACCACAAACACTCCCCCTGTTTGATAATCTTGTTAGAGTGATTATCATTGGAATCGCTGTTTATATCACTTTCCGAATATGGGGTATTGATATGACAGCTTGGCTCGCCTCTGCGGGTATTGTGGGTATTGCTGTGGGTTTTGCTGCAAAAGATACTTTAGCCAACCTGTTTTCTGGTGTTTTTATATTGGCAGATACGCCTTATAAAATTGGTGATTATGTTGTATTAGATAATGGAAGGCGCGGCAAAGTAACTCACATCGGCATCCGCAGCACACGCTTCTTAACGCGTGATGATGTTGAAATTACTGTACCTAATTCTATCGTGGGCAATAGCAAGATCATCAATCAAACGGGTGGCCCACATACTAAATTTAGACTCCGCATTAAAATCGGTTTAGCTTATGGTTCTGACATTGATGCGGCTCGTGACATATTGGTGGATATTGCGAAAGTCACTAGCGAGGTGTGCAAATCTCCAGAGCCTAGAATCCGCTTCAGAACCTTTGCTGAATCCAGTTTAGATCATGAATTGCTTTGCTGGGTTGATGATCCAGAGTTAAGGGGGCGCGTGACAGATAGGCTGAATCTAGCTATTTATAATCGCTTTAAAGAAGAAGGAATTGAAATTCCATATGCTAAGCGAGATATTTATATTAAAGAAATGCCATGAAGCATA
>CAZDMX010000266.1:0-4147 GCA_964506085.1 uncultured Thiothrix sp.
CTTCAGCACTCTAGTCATTCTCGCTACGTTTCAACTGAGTTTTTTAGGTTCAACTGCGTTTTTTAGGTTAAAAATACCTTGGAGCATCCATACTTTTGTGCAAAATGCGTATTATCAGAATGTCTTGGTTTGTTTTTTTATAAAATATTAAATGTGACCGATGTTCAAAACACAGGTAATCTGAGCGAATATGCTCAATTTCTGTTCCTAAATCTGGATTATCATCAAGAGTTTCAAAGCATTTTTCTATTGATTTATGGTATTTAAGCATAACCTTAGCACCAAAGTTTATAATTGAGTAATCAAGAATAGAATCTAAATCGGTACTAGCTTTATTTGAGAGACTATACATTTACACCGTGTCTTTCTTTAGCATCATCAAGGACATCAGTCATGCTTCGTTCGCTGACTCCGCTTTTCTCACCTTCAATTAGGGCAGAACGAAGTAATTCAATTTTATGTTTATATTCTTGATCATGACGAATTAAATCTCGTAGATACTCACTGTCATTTCCATACTGTCCTGAATCTACTTGTGACTTAATCCATGCGTCCTGTTGTTCAGTGACTGTTATAGTTTTTCGTTGCATTGACATGTTAACTCTCCAAATTTAATAGTGTATGAATATATCATACTATTTTACTATTCACATTCATAGAACTTGTAGAGCATAATCAAAGCTAATGTAAAACATTAGCCATAATGACAACCTAAAGAGTCATAAGGCTCTTTGTTATTGTATCTACACGTAGTTGCGAACTATTTCTTAGCATAGGGAATCTCTATCACTCATTCAGAGATTGATTATAGAACAACTCCATTCATGTCAGTAGAAGGTAGTACCTCATCATGGTAACATTCGCCGCATTCACATTGACCTATCCACTCCAACCAACAGACATTTTAATTAATGAACAAACTGGAACAACGAACCGCTATAACCTTAGCAGCAGTGTATTCCGTCAGGATGCTCGGTTTGTTTATGATCCTTCCGGTACTCCCACTTTATAGCCAATCTTTAGGGAACATCACTCCTTTTTTAATCGGTGTCGCCATTGGTATCTATGGATTGACCCA
The DNA here is from genome assembly GCA_964506085.1 of uncultured Thiothrix sp. Lineage (GTDB taxonomy): Bacteria > Pseudomonadota > Gammaproteobacteria > Thiotrichales > Thiotrichaceae > HyVt-477. The sequence goes on from CAZDMX010000266.1 coordinate 1,079, forward strand.
AGCTACTTTTCAAATTCCTTTAGGTTTATTATCTGACAGAATTGGTCGCAAACCAGTGATTGTCGGTGGCTTGCTAGTCTTTGCATTAGGTAGCGTGGTAGCTGCTTTAGCTGATGATAATTTTTACCAAATTATAGCGGGTCGCGCCTTGCAGGGAATGGGAGCCATCGCCGCTGCAACCATGGCTCTAGCCGCTGATCTCACGCGCGAAGAACACCGTGCAAAAATCATGGCTGCGATAGGTATGACGATTGGTGTTGCGTTTGCAGTCGCAATGGTTATTGGCCCCGTACTAAATCAATATTTTGGTCTCTCAGGCATTTTTTGGATTACCGCAGGTCTGGCTATTAGCGGGATATTCCTCGTCCTGTTCGCGGTTCCCACCCCGGTAAGGACTATTGCTCACCGCGATGCCGGGATTATCGGTGGTTATTTGAAACCCGCGTTTAAAAATGGCTCTTTGTTGCGTATTAACGTAAGTGTCTTTTTATTACACGTGATTATGACTGCTAATTTTACGGTTATTCCTGTTGTCCTCAGAGATGAACTAGGCTTTGCCGACATTGATCACTGGAAAGTATACCTACCTATTTTCCTGATATCTTTCTTGCTATCAGTGCCGCAGATCATCATTGCTGAAAAATATCGAAAAATTAAACCTTTGGTTCTTTTTTCTATCGTAATGATTGGCATAGCCCAGTTTGTTCTCGGTAGTAGCCATGCTTCTTTTTACCCTATGCTGTTTGCGTTTTTACTGTTTTTTATTGGCTTCAATTTCCTGGAAGCTGTACTGCCTTCTCTGGTCGCAAAATTTTCCAATGTGAATACCAAGGGTACTGCGATGGGAATCTTTAGTACTGCACAGTTCTCTGGAATCTTTGTGGGTGGAGTAATGGGTGGCTACATTGCGACACAGTGGGGTAGAAGCGAAGTCTTATACATGGGAGCAGCCGTTGCCCTTATTTGGTTTTTGATCGCAATGAGGCTCCCAACACCTGTGTTCTATAAGGCAAGAACCGTACACCTTCGTGATGTATATCTTAAAAATCCTTCACAGACCGCCGCAACACTCATGCAAGTTGCCGGTATCAAAGAAGTGGCTATTGCCCCAGAGGAAGGAGCTGCTTACTTAAAAGTGGATAAAAATCTTGATGAATTGATGCTTAAAACTTTTATTATTTCCCAATAGATCAAGTTTTTGTTAGAGCCTTAAGTTTGCCCACAAAAATCAACTCACCTGAAGGACTAGAGTTACTGGTTGCCTCCGCAGGTTCTATACTCAAAGCAAATTCAGAGGCATCTACTATTCCCTGCCAACCATCTTGCCCCAATTGTTTAGTGGTCAAACCATGAGAGGCAACTACTCCCATATTCATAATCGGTGTTGATTTATCCTTGGCAATACACCAAAAAACAGCCTTCATTCCTTCAGGCATAGGCACAGGCTCTTTAATTACAATGGTTAGCATTAAATCACTTTTCTTCACCAACACCTCGACCATAGGCTTGTTGGTAGCTTCCGACACCAAAATAGCAGAATAACCTGCTCCGTCAATTTCACTTCCACTCCCATCCCACGGCTTCAGCAAGAATACGGCAGAGATAAGCAGTAATACCATCGCAGCAGCTAGACCCTTACTAGAAAGAAACTGCCACCAAGAACCAGCAACGGTTTGTGTAGCAGGGGTATACCCAGATGAGGCCTTAGGCGCATGCGTGCTTTGCGAAATTGCGCGCTCAGATTCATTGATACGGCTATTAATATTTACCCATACACTATCGTCCGGTTTTATTTCCGGTAAAAACTCAACTAGTCCGGCAAATTTACGGTCATTATCTTCAACAATAGCTTCCAGATACGGATGCTGCTTCATCAAACCTTCAAAACGTTTTCGTGCACGACCATGCAATGTGCCTAGAGAATACTCCATGGCTAGTTGCTCATATACTACTGGTTTTTGATAACGATTCATTCTAAACATACTCTTATCTTTTCGAGCCCTCTTCTAATCCAGGCTTTTACCGTTCCTAAGGGTTTCTCCATTTTTTCTGATAATTCCTGATGTGTATAACCATGATAATAGGATAACAAAATGCACTCTTTCTGCTCAATTTGTAAATCATTCAGGCAATACATCAACTGTTCTAATTCCTGATCAACTATTGTTATATCGCTGGGTTCCAGGTTTGTTGTAGCAAATTCGATACCCTCATAAACCGCTTCAGTTTCTTTCGGCCTAGACTTGAGTGACCTCAATTTATCAAGTGCTTTATTTCTCGTTACTGTAGCCATCCAAGTAATGGCTTTACCTTTTCTTTGATGGTAACTATCCGCACTACTCCATATCTTAAAATAAGACTCTTGAAGTATCTCCTCAGCCATACCTTTGTTTTTTAATACACCAAGTGCCAGACTATAGAGTCTGGGTGATGTCGACTCATAGAGCATCTTGAAGGCTTCCCGGTCACGATGTGGGCTAGCACAACGCATCAGTAACTCGTTATAGTTATCTTCCATAGGTTTATTTTTTCGAATAATTCAGTAATTAGTTAGACTAGAAACAGTCCCTCCACCTTTGGGTAGAGTTGTTTTAGTGCTTACTGGACACTAACTAATAGAGTCTAGCAAAACATGCCTGCGTAAACCCGTATTCTTTAATAATCCATCAAAATAATACTGATGGCTTACATACCACACATTCAATTATGAAGGTGATAATAAAGCAAACAGTCCACTAGAAACCATGTGGAAAACTACTTGCCTATATTTACGTTTGTATTGGATTATGGATGCAATTCAGTGAAAAACTTTAAAAAATGGGAGGTTTAACGGTTTTTGACAATCATGCTAACTAATTAGTTAGAAACGTGCCTGGAATAAGTTGAACAATTATGGCGCAGAATTTTTTTCCTGAAGTAATGATCTTATGACTTAGCTGAGCTTTAGCGAAACTTAGAAGCTTCAGCAGGAGCATAATTGTGCTACGCAGCCATGATCCTAAAAAACGCAGTTAAAACTACTGCGAATGCCTATAGCACTGAATCTAAAGGTTTTCTGGAAAATATTGA
>CAZDMX010000267.1:0-4144 GCA_964506085.1 uncultured Thiothrix sp.
TTTCCAGAAATCCCTTATCTTCAGCACTCTAGTCATTCTCGCTACGTTTCAACTGCGTTTTTTAGGATAACTCAGAACTACTTATGAATGGATATTGATAAGCTTGCCAGCAAAATTACAGATTGGGCTGCTCAGCTAGGTTTTCAGGACATTGGTTTCAGTGATATAGACCTGTCAGAAGCCGAACAACGACTAATTAGTTGGCTTGATAAAGGCTATCAGGGTGACATGGACTGGATGCACAAGCATGGTCTAAAACGCAGTCGTCCTCAGGAGTTGGTCGCCAATACCCAAAGCATCATTAGTGTCCGTATGGATTATCTCCCAGTTGATAGTGCTGATCCTGTGATGGTGCTCAATCACCCTGAACTGGCTTATATATCCCGTTATGCGCTAGGACGGGATTATCACAAAGTAATGCGTCAGCGACTGCAAAAACTAGCAACAAAGATAGCTGATGAAATAGGTGAATTCGGTTATCGTGTTTTTGTCGACAGTGCGCCAGTATTAGAAAAACCCATCGCTGTAAAAGCGGGTTTAGGCTGGATGGGAAAACACACTAATGTGTTAAGCAAGGAAGCTGGATCTTGGTTCTTTCTGGGTGAAATTTATACTGACTTACCACTACAACCGTCATCAGCTAAAAGCGATCATTGCGGTGAATGTACCGCTTGTATTGATGTGTGTCCCACACAAGCAATTATTGCACCTTATACACTTGATGCAAGATTGTGTATTTCCTACCTCACCATTGAGCATAAAGGTGCGATACCCGAACAGCTACGTCCACTTATGGGTAATCGGATCTACGGTTGTGATGATTGTCAGCTAATCTGCCCGTGGAATCGTTTTGCCAGCCACTCTGAGTTGGATGACTTTGCAGTACGCCACGAACTGGATAGTGCAACATTGGTTAGATTATTTGAATGGACAGAAACGGAGTTTCTGGAAAATATGCAAGGTTCACCCATTCGACGCATTGGTTATGAGCGCTGGCAGAGAAATTTAGCGGTAGCCATGGGCAACGCACCTAAAAGCGCTGTTATAATAGACAGCTTAACTAAGCAATTACCCTATGCTTCTGAGCTTGTAAAAGAGCACATCCAGTGGTCTTTGCAAAATATCCGCTGATTCGTATAGTCTTATCGTTGTGTCACCTCGTAGGTTCAATAAGGTCTTGAGATAGAATAAACCTATGAAATCATGTAGCCTCACAACACATAACGATCCTAAATCTTAATATAAAGAACAACAATGAAAATTTTAGTCCTTACTTTGCTGGCAAATCTACTATTCATTAGTAATATTTACGCGGTTCAAGATAGTGCAGACATTTATTCGGATACAGATAAGTCCGTCTTCCAGATTAGAGTGGTGCATAAACAAACTGGGAAAAAATCAAGTATAGGCTCAGGATTCATTGTTGGTGCTCCAAACATACTCGCCACCAATTACCATGTGATTAGCGGTTTCGTTAATGAGCCAGACAAATATGTGCTTGAATATTTGTCCCGAGATGGCAAGAAAGGCAGCGTAAAAATTCTTGATTTAGATATTACTCATGATCTGGCTGTGCTTGAAGCTGACACTGACTTAGGGCCTCCTCTGGAAATTACTCATATCCCTGAAAAAGGAGCACGTCTTTTTTCTTTGGGGAATCCGCTGGATTTAGGTTTTTCCATTGTTGAAGGCGTTAACAACGGCATCATGAAAAATAGCGAGGAAAAAAATATCCTCGTTTCTGGTAGCTTAAACCCAGGCATGAGTGGTGGCCCTACCTTGAATGAAGAGGGCAAAGTCATTGGTATCAATGTGGCAACATCTGGAAACGAGATCAGTTTTTTGGTATCTGCAGAGCATTTAGTAAAAATTCTAAAAAGACTTGCCAGCCGTGACTTCAAGGCAGCTGATGATATTTATGCACTGATTTCAGAGCAGCTTGTGAAAAATGCACAAGAAAAAATGGATAGAGTACTTGAGCATGAATGGGGTGTGACGAAAATAGGCAAGTTCAATGTTCCCTCAGAATTGTTTGATACCTATCGTTGCTGGGATGCAAGCCCGAACTTCAAGAAAGAAGTTCTCTACAGTTTAACCTCTTCAAGCTGTACCAATGAGTACAATATTTTCCTGTCGGGTTCGCTGGAAGTCGGCGGGCTTGCTTATGAATATCATTGGCTGGAAACTGAGGAATTATCACCCTCCAGGTTTTATCACGCGGCCTATGAAAAACTGAATGATAGCGTTCCACCGAGTAATGCGGGTAAAGAGGATGTCACTAATTTTGCTTGCACCACACGCTTTATTGATGTTTCAAGTGTGGAGTTTAAAGCGACGATTTGCCGTAGAGATTATTTAAAGTACGCTGGTTTAAGTGATGTGCTAATCACGATCGCAATGGTTGGGCATGAAAAACAAGGATTCATTTTTAATCTTGACTTGGTGGGTACAGACTTTAGTTCCGCGATGGACTTACTGCAAAAAATGTTGGAGAAGATAACATGGCAGCATTAATTGTAGAAACACACGCACGTGGTGTGAGCCATTACCACTCAGTTGATAATGATTCTACTATGGTGGGTAGAGCTCTCAACAACGATATTATCTTATCAGATTTATCTGTTTCTCCTCAGCATTTAAAGATTGAGCGAGAAGAATCTGGCTCATTTGTTGTTACCAACCTGTCAGACGAAAATGGCACACGAATCCATAAACAGAAATTAAATGTAGGTGAAGGACGTAAGGTTAATTTACCTACAGAGCTATGGTTGGGTAGTAGTAAAATACGTTTATTAGCACCAGATATGCCTGTTGAGCCAACACGTGTGCGTGAGTGTAATGGCTTCTTCTGCTTTTATTCTAGTCCTGTATGGGCAACTGTCCTATTAATGGCCGCATTGGGTATGTTTATTTTCGATCAATACATGAGTACATCAATGAGTAGGTCTATCGGTTACTATATTGATGCTAGCTTCACCTCAATGTTGTATTTACTCGGCTTTTTTCTGGTGGTTGCTGGTATTAGTCGATTAGCTGCACATCGCTGGGATCTTGTACCTGCTATTAGCGTGGCATCTTTGTTGTTTCTTGTTCCGCAGATTGTTGAATATATTGGGGATTTCGTCAGTTATTTTTTCTCTTCCGATTCCTTTAGAACGGTGAGCTTGAACCTAGTTAATTTTTTATTATTACCCTTGCTTATTACCCTATTTATGATCAGGATCGCACACACTCCTCTGCTATCAGCGGTAGGAGTGTCTTTGTTAGTTAGCGCTCCTTTTATGGCCTATCAAGCTTCAGATTTTGTCAAGGATTTAACCCGTCCAGATTTTTCTCCGTTGCCTTCCTATGATCAAAGTCTTAGCTCTCTTGATTTTAGACAGCAAAAGACGGTAGGTATGAGTGATTTTATTCAGCAAGCAGAGGTGGAGCTGGAGCGGACTGTTCTCAGTGAGCTGGATAGAAAAAATGCAGAGGAGAAGTAGATGCCAACACTACTAGTTACAGGAGCAAATCGAGGTATTGGTCTAGAGTTGTGTAGGCAGTGCCTTGCTGATGGGTGGACTGTTCATGCTTGTTGTCGGAATACTAAAAAAGCAAAGCAATTGTCCTCCTTGGCTGAGGAAAAAAGCCAGCTCTTTATTCATCCACTGGATGTTCGTAATACAGAGCAACTGGAAAACCTTCAGGCAGCGATAAAAAACAAACCTGTAGACGTGCTGTTTAATAATGCGGGTGTGCATGGCAAAGAGGCCTCAGTATTTGGTTGCTGCGATGATAAAGCATGGGAAGAAGCCGTGCAGGTTAATCTATTGGCTCCTATGAAAATGATGGAATATTTTGTCGATAATGTTGCCAGTAGTGAAATGAAAGTTATCGCTAATGTAAGCAGCAAAATGGGCAGCATGGCAGATAATAGTTCAGGTGGTAGCTACGCATATAGAGCTACTAAGGCGGCACTGAATGCGGTAACGGTAAGTGCAGCCCAAGACTTAAAGCATCGGGATATCTTGGTGATGATTTTACATCCCGGCTGGGTAAGAACCGACATGGGCGGTCCGCATGGTGAGTTAACGGTTGAGCAATCGGTAACTCTGCTACTAAAACTTATTACTCAGGCCGATATGAGTTATAGCGGCAAGTT
>CAZDMX010000268.1:0-4138 GCA_964506085.1 uncultured Thiothrix sp.
TCTTCAGCACTCTAGTCATTCTCGCTACGTTTCAACTGAGTTTTTTAGGTTAAAGTTGTATAGTTTCATACTGTCGCTGATGGTCTTTAATTCCGCTTAGTCTAAATCTGCCTTTGGTATATTTTGGCGTCTGCATTTCTGACCCATCGATGGGTAATTTAAATTGATAAAATTCAATATATTGGTCGTAAGAGATATGAGTTCGATTATTCAACATGTGTAAATGTTTTGAGGACTTAATGAAATCCTGGTAACCCTCAAGTACACGTCCGGTGAAGAATTCTGAAACACAGCCTGAGCCGTAGCTAAAAAAACCAACACGCTTGGAAGATAAATCTTCTTTGGCATTATCTAGAAGTGATGCCAATCCAATATACAGAGAAGCGGTATAGGAGTTGCCAATAATACGGTTATATATCTGGCTAAGGCCTATATGCTTTTCTATGTTTGCCTTATCAATACTTTTATCATTCATTCTTAACAGTTGACGATGCGCTTTTTCAGCCATTTTTGAAAAAGGTAGGTGGTAACAAAAGTAATTGATGTCGTCTATTATTTTTTCACTAGTCACCTGAAAATGCTTCCAGGTTTGTTTTAACGCACGAATATAAACTTTGGCAGAAAACTTGCCATCAACTAAAGCCGAATCACGATAATTCGGACGCCAAAAATCCATCACATCTTCGGTATAAATACCCGAACCCGATTCTACTTCCAGCAATTTGGGTTCTTCGCTGATGATCATGGCTATAGCACCGCAGCCTTGGGTGGATTCTCCTGGAGTATCTAAGTCATAGCGAGCAATATCGGAACAAATAATGAGGACTTTCTCTTTTGGATTTTGTCTAACTAACCCAATGGCCATTTGCAGAGCAGCCGTACCTGAATAGCAGGCTTGTTTTAGTTCTACATTGCGGCAGTGTGCAGATAGTCCCAATAGGCTTTGTACATAGATTCCCGCTGACTTTGATTGATCAATGCTTGATTCTGTAGCGAATAAGAGAGTAGTAATACTCTCTTTATCAGTATTTTCAAATAAGGGCAAAGCAGCATTAGCTGCTAAGGTAACTATATCTTCATCAGGAGGGGCAATAGACATTAGTTTTTGTCCTATACCCACGAAGAATTTACTAGGGTCTTCACCTTTTTGTTTTGCGTAGTCTTCCAGATCTAAATAATAATCGGATGTATAGAAATGCAATTGATCAATGCCAATTTTTGTCATGACAATATTAAATCCATATGATGGCGCAAATTCTCAATCTTTTTTGTTCCCAATAAAAACATACTGGTAGCCAATTGACGTTGAATCTGTTGCAAAAGTTCTAAAGTTGCTTGTGTAGATACCATCGCTGTCGTTAATAACGGACTAGCCATGGAACCCAAATGGGCGCCGAGTATAACAGACTTTGCTAAATCCAAACCATTCCTTAAACCACCAGATGCTATAAATTTAGCTTCGTTTTTAAAAGCTTGTGCTTGCTGTAGTGCCAAGGGAGTAGGAATCCCCCAATCCTGGAAAAGAATACCATCATTATCCTGAGTATTACGCTCCGCTTCTATGCGACTCCATGACGTGCCTCCGCGACCCGCCAAATCAAACCATTTGATACCAGCATCTAATCCTAGTTGAATATCGGTAGTTGATAGCCCTGCACCCACTTCTTTCAAAATGATGGGTATGGAGAGTTGCTCATTTAAGTGATGAATCTTCTCTGCTAGTCCTTCAAAATTTGTATCACCCTCCGGTTGAATCGTTTCTTGCAATGGATTCAGGTGGAGGTATAGCGCATTAGCATCCAGTGTTTCAACGATTTGCAGGATGTCATCAAAACCAACGCCGTAATTGAGTTGCACAGCACCAATGTTGGCAATGAGCGGGATATCCGGTGCATATTGGCGCAAGTTAAATGATTGTTTAGCCTTGTCTCGGCTGAGTTGAATGCGTTGTGAACCCACCGCCATTGGAATCTTCATGGCTTGTGCAGCTTCAGCTAGGTGTTGATTGATGGTTTGAATTTTTTTACCTTCTCCACCCGTCATTGAGGCAATCAAAAAAGGCATGGAGAGGGTATGATCCAAAAAATCGGTTCGCGTATCTATATCGCTAAAATTGAGTTCGGGTAAGGCCCGGTGTGTCAGCTGGATATCATCAAAATAATAGCCTTTACGGTCAGTTGAAGAGCCTTTAGCGATAAGATTTAAATGATCAAGTTTACGTTGTTGGATGGACATTGTATTTGCGTGTGATTATGTATTTTTAGGAGTTATCCGAGAATAGCAGGCGTTTGTGCAGATTTTGTGATTTAGATTTATAAGGTGGATGAACAATAGTCGTTCCCCTAGGCTTGGCGTTCAAGTTTTAGATGGCTTTTCATGAGTTCACCTTCATTCGTTTGAGCGTCCAGCAAAGATAACTCTCCGCATAAGACGCAACTTGCGGCGATTAGAGCGAGTCGTCTAGCATTAACACCTGCTTCGACTCCCTCTTTTCGACAGCCAATATGTTGCATCACCGTATTGACAAAGTCTAAATCCTTTCCATTGCCCACTGAACCTAGAATGAGATTAGGACATGAGCTGGAAAAGTACAAATCTCCATTGCGTACTTCACTATGGTTGACCACTTGTGATCCCTCTACAATATTCGCGGCATCCTGCCCTGTCGCTAAATAAAAGGCAAGTAGCATATTCGCAGCATGAGCGTTAGCGGTGTGCAAACCTCCCGAAATAATCGAACCTATTAAATTTTTTTTTATATGTAAGTCGACGAAGGCTTCAGGCGTGGTTTTTAAAAAACGTTTGACTAGATTGCGAGGCAGTGTGGTCTCTGCTACGACACTCTTCCCCCTACCTAAAGTGGCGTTGACGGCTGAAACTTTTTTGTCAGTACAATAATTTCCAGAAATGGAAACATACTTAAAATCAGGTTTGGTTTCTAATAAGTGTCTCATAATATGGTCAGCGGCATAAGTGACCATGTTGTGTCCAGAAGCGTCTCCCGTTGTAAACTCTAATCGCAAATAAAGCAGGTCACCAATAATTCGTGAATTAATATCAATGAGTTTTGCAAAACGACTAGAAGAAGAAACAACCTTTTGCAGTGCAGGCAGATTGCTTTTTAGTTCCTTGATTAACTGTAAAGCTTGGGATGCCGAAGGTGCTTGCAACAGGAGCGAACGACTCATACGTTCATCAATTAAAGTTACCTGAATTCCTCCAGATTTTTTGGTCACTCTGGCACCACGATTGACAGATGGCCACAGTGGCTGTTCATAGGTTGCTAGAGGCAGGTCTATAAGTTCACCGTCAATATCTCCTTTTAGCAACACAGGGCCAACCCAGTTAAAAGGTACTTCTGCATTATTAATGTGAGGTGTGGGAGGTGAATGTTGCTGTGTTGTAGTCATAAGTTGTTATTAGGAGGATTCGGTTCTTTTATTATACATCCAATCATACAAATTCAGTATATTAAACATTAACCAATACTACATATATCATAAAGCAGTTTCATGATTCTAGTACATCAACACATTAACCGCATCAACCCCATCAACCCCATCAACCCATACAAAGTGTTGGGTTCAGTTATTCTGTCGCATTCAGGGCTACTGCGATCCAGTATTATTGGATTTTATTTCTACCTGTTCTAATATTCTCAGCAGAGAATTGGAATTCTAGAGGTATAACTATAGGGAAATTTGATCCGGCCTTTGTGGTGATTTCCATTTTCAGGTTGAGTTTTTTCTGACCACTAAGTTGAGCAATATTATGTGGGATAACTTGTAAATCTAATACACCTCTTCGCCCTGCATCTAGCCGTGTTAATTTGTCTGAACGTAATGTGACAAACGATTTATTACTATCAAGTTGACGGGCTTTTAGCCAGAATGATGGCTTGTTACCAATATTTTTTATAGTGATACTAAACCTTCCACCATGTCTTTCGACCTTTACTGCTTCACGTGAGGCTGTGAGAATGAGATTGTCCTTTGTAGCAAGACCTTTGGGAGCAAGTGGCGCTGGGGGTAGATTATTACTGGTTTTTATATTTAGAGAGCCATCATCACCACGAATAAATCGCTGTTTAATATGGTTTTCACTGATCCATGTACCACGCGGCCCCCCTAGAAGAGAA
>CAZDMX010000269.1:0-2903 GCA_964506085.1 uncultured Thiothrix sp.
AAAAAATGATCCAACGCAGGAATCGGGCGAGAAGGCCATTAATAGAGATGCCCTTAAACATCTTCACGAGTCACACGCAGAACTTCTTCCAGCGTGGTCTTGCCTTCCATAATCAATCTGACACCATCGCGGCGGATACTCGGCGACTGTGTTCTAGCATACAGCTCAAGTTCTTGTTCGCTATTGCCATCGTGGATCATATTGCGTAATCGGTCATCTATAGTAACCAATTCATAAATCCCTGTTCGCCCCACATATCCTGTTTGACTACAATGTGGACAACCTTGTGGATGAAATAAAGTAGGGGGATTTATAGTGTCAATTTTTAACAGACGGGTTTCTGTTTCATCGGCCACATAAGGATCTTTGCAGTGTTCACATAACAACCGAACCAGACGTTGTGCGATAACTCCGATAAGACTGGATGATAGCAAATAAGGCTCAACACCCATATCACGCAAACGAGTGACAACACCCACTGCGGTATTGGTGTGCAGTGTGGAAAACACCAAATGTCCGGTTAAACTTGCTTGAACTGCAATCTCACCCGTTTCCAAGTCTCGTATCTCACCAATCATGACCACATCGGGGTCTTGTCGTAAAATAGCCCGAAGACCACGCGCAAAACTCATATCAACTTTATTATTAACTTGAGTCTGACCTATGCCCTCAATGTAGTATTCGATAGGGTCTTCAATGGTGAGAATATTACGAGTACTATCATTTAAGTCAGTTAGCGCGGCATACAACGTGGTGGTTTTACCTGATCCTGTCGGCCCTGTTACCAAAATAATACCATGGGGTTTCTGAATCAATTGTTGCAGGGTTTGCTGAGTATGATCAGCCATACCCAGATGAGTAAGATTCAACCGCCCTGCCTGCTTGTCCAACAAGCGCATAACGATGCGCTCATTATGTCCAGAGGGTAAAGTAGATACGCGCACATCAACAGGCCTACCCGCAACTCTTAAGGAAATCCGACCATCCTGTGGAATACGTCTTTCAGCAATATCCAGTTTTGCCATGACCTTGATACGGGAAATAATGAGCGGTGCTAATGCCTTTGGAGGCTGCAAAACTTCGCGTAAAACCCCATCCACCCGCAACCTTACCGTCATACGATTTTCGTATGTTTCAATATGAATATCAGAGGCATCTTCTTTGATGGCCTGAGTAAGTAATGCATTGATTAAGCGAATAATCGGCGCATCATCTTCCGCTTCCAGGAGGTCTTCAGGTTCTGGCAGTGCTTCAGCAATATCAGCCAAATCAAGCTCGTCACCCAAATCATCCATCATGGCTTTTGCACCAGCCTCACCTGTATCATAGTGATTCGCTAGTAGCTTATTAAAATCCTCTTCTGTCACCGCTTCAAAACGAATGCTGCCACTCATGACACGACGCACCTCACTCACCACTAGAGGAGTAAGTCCTGGTTTGAAAAAAGCAGTTATTTCATTATCGGCAGAATCAAGCAATCCATTGGCAGTGCTTAAGACAACGCCATGACGCTTGGCAAAACCATAGGGGATATCTTTTAAAACGACATCCTTAATATCGTCCATTCCACCGTCTGTAATTTCAAGTGCTTCACTCATTTGTGTCATCAAAGCCTAATAGTCATCGATCACAGGAATACCTGCCGAAGGTGTTTTAGCTTTAGGAACTACTGGAGTTCTTGCTGCTCTTGATGTAGCCGGCTTTTTATTGTGTTGTGGTTTAAGGGTATTGCTCTTTTTTGCAGAGGGCTTAGTAATAATATTGTTTAAACCAGGGAAAGCATCAGGTCGATGTTGTAACGTCCCTCTTCTAAGGATTTTACTGCTGCGTTGTCTACGCTGTATTTTCGAGTATTTTTCTTTGGTGTAAACACTTGAGGTCAGATGATCACGCAAAATTACAGGATGAATAAAGACCATTAAATTTTGTTTTTCTTTACTTGTTGTGTCGTGACGAAATAATCCACCAATGACGGGCAAACTGCCTAGCACAGGTACTTTTTCCTGAGTATCCCGGAAAGAATCCTCAATCAACCCTCCCAAGACTAGCACCGCTCCATCTTCCACCATGACATTGGTTGTGATAGACCGTTTGTTAGTAATTAAATCAGCAGCACTGGCATTGCTTGCCGCTAGGCTAGATACCTCCTGAAAAATAGCTAGCCGGATGCTGGTACCTTCATTAATTTGAGGGGTAACTCTAAGGGTTAAACCCACATCCTGTCGTTGAATAGTCTGAAAAGGATTATTTGCCGTTGCACCGCCGCCATTACCACCACTACTAGAAAAAGAACCTGTGATTAGGGGAATATTCTGTCCAACAATAATCTCGGCTTCTTCATTGTCCATTGTAACTAACGTGGGAGTCGACAAGATGTTCGTTGCGCCATCTGATGCCAGTGCATTAAGTAGACCAACAAACTGTCTGCCGCCGATCGTTGCACCGACTCAGAGGAAAGCACCTGGAGATAAAGATGTACCTCCTGACGCAATTAGACTCCCAAGGTTGTTACCACCTGCTCCTGCGAAGGTAGAAACGCCAATAGGCCCTGTTTTATCATTGTTTTCACCCAACCCATTGAAACCAAACTGTACACCTAATGTCGCTGACAAATTAGTGCTAACCTCTGCAACTATCGTCTCAATCATGACTTGTGCACGTCGTATATCTAGTTTGCTTATAACTCTTTGCAAGTTGGCAAGCGTGTCAGGTTCAGCGGTTATGATGATTGAATTACTGGCATCATCAGCCTGAATATCAACATCATTACTATTTCCCGTTGCAGAGCTGGGTTGTTTCGCTGTTTTTGCTTTTCCTTCGCTATTGGCGACAACCCCTGTTTTAGAAAGCCCCTGTAGAACATTAACAATATCTGTGGCCTTCGCATAACGTAGGTAGATAAC
>CAZDMX010000269.1:2913-4122 GCA_964506085.1 uncultured Thiothrix sp.
AATCTTGGTTCTTCCTTCTACTTTTCTGGGAATATCCAGTTTCTGTACAATTTCACGAATACGTTGCCGCGTAGAGTCATCACCAGAAACTAATAAGCTATTGGTACGTTCGTCAGCAGAAACTATAGTTCCGGTTCTAGAAAGTTTTCCCGCTCCAGGACCCGACTTATTAAGCCCCTGAATGGTTTGAACCACTTTTTGTGCATCCGCATACTTTAATGGAATAACAGTGATATGTTTTTCATTGGAGCGATCCATGCGTTTTATAATCGCCGCCAAGCGTTCAAGATCGGAAGCTCTACCCGACATAACAACAGAGTTACTTTCTGCGTGATGCTGAATTTGAACATTCCTAGAAAGTGGACGTAATGCACTCACTATAGATAAAGAACCTACGTTCCGGATAGGAACCAGTCGTGTTACTAGCCTCTCAGAGGGCTCTTGTTTAGGATTATCAATAATAGGATGTGTTTCTTGTTTGGCAATATTGGCAGGTACAACCTTGGTAATATTACCTGTTTCAATCACCGCATAACCATGAACCTGTAGCACCGATAAAAAGGTGTCATAGAGCTCCTCATCGGTGAGTTCTCGGTTGGTGATGACTGAAACATTGCCACCCTTTACCCGTGGATCAATAATGAAGTTCTTACCCGTTAATTTAGAAACAACACCAATCAATGTCCTGATGTCCGTATCAGCCAGATTCAGTTGTGCTGCCCCTTCTGCAAAGGCAACTTTAGTCGTCATTAGCAGTAGTGTTACTCCTAATAGCGTAGTTCGTCTAAGCTTCTGAGAAATAGTATTTATCATAGTTTTATGTTTAGTTTTATCTTTTATAGGTTTTGTATATATAGGTGTTTGTATAATTTTATAGAGTTGTGCTGTTATTGCTTTGTTTTTTTCGATGCCCCATTAGCAGCACTCTATTAATCCAATGGGTTCACTTATATAGTTAAAAGGCGCACCAGCATGATCGATATTCTAGCATTAAATTGAATGCGATATTACCCAACCCTCTATCAAACGTTATATTTATTATTAAAGCAAGAAAATTATTGGCTATTTCAAGAAAAAATAGGTGGATATACGCTTCTTATAACCCATCACCTAAACCCATTTACGGATTTTAAAAAGCACATAAAGTGTTGGTGCATAGTGAGATCAGTATCGAAGTTTTTTTCATCCTAAAAAACTCAGTTGAAACGT
>CAZDMX010000270.1:0-4102 GCA_964506085.1 uncultured Thiothrix sp.
GGCAACGTCGTGTGATGGGTAAATAATTAATTGGGTCAGATTCTAATGCCGCTACCAGTCATGTAAAATTATAATAATTCAACCATTTACATAATCACACCGTGGTTTTGTCATCAGCGGAAAAGCCTTAGGTCTTCGTTTGATGACACGCGGCTGATTCGGTCTCTTTCGTCTTCCAATTTCAGTTGATGACATCGCTAATAAAATCCAGTTCTACTTTCCAGCGTTGTTGATACAGTTTAGCGAGTTCTATTTTCGGGTAACATTTAGCCTCAAGCAGTGTTGTTACATAAACAATTCCTTTGAGAGCAAATCGCATCGGTAAGCCAAATCCTTCTGGACTTGGCATGCTTTTTAAATGTGTAAAGAGAATAGGGATGTGTGAACATTTCCTATCTCGAACTGTAAGAAGTGCTCCGGGACGCAGGTATTTTTAAAGGGTGTGATTAAAAGTGGAGTATTAATAAAGACCTTCGCTCATCGGAGGTATGTTCAGTAGGTTGTGGGTGAGGCACGAACCCCAACGTGACCTTACTTTGTTGGGGTTCCTGCGTCACCCGCAACCTACAAAATTCTGTATTTTCAATCTTTGTTATAAATTTGAGAAGGAATATATTTCACTTTTAATCACACCCAAGAACAGTCAAACCACTCGAAGCACAAAGTAATTCTTCTTACCGCGTTGCAACAGTACAAACTTATTATTAATTAGATCTGCCTGAGTTAGTTTATAGCCTTCTTTTACTTTCTCTTTATTAACCGAGATGGAGTTTTCTTTCAGCGCTCGACGTACTTCACTGTTTGATTTCAAAAAGCCTGTATCAGCGGATAGTGCAGCAATAATATCGTAGCCTTTTTCTATTTCAGTGGCAGGCACTTCGGCTTGCGGTACACCTTCAAATACATCAAGGAAGGTTTGTTCGTCCAAGGCTTTTAGGTCGTCGCTAGTGGATTTTCCGAAAAGAATAGTGCTGGCTTTGATGGCATTCTCCAGATCCGTATCTGAGTGAACCATCGCTGTAATTTCACTAGCTAGTTGCTTTTGTAGTACACGTATATGAGGGGCTTCTTGGTGTTCAGTTATCAATGCATTGATTTCGTCTTCTTCCATAAAGGTAAAGATACGGATGTATTTCTCGCTATCTTCATCGCCTGAATTCAACCAGTATTGGTAGAACTTGTAAGGCGAAGTTCTTTTTGCATCTAGCCAAATGTTGCCACCTTCACTTTTACCGAACTTGGAGCCATCTGCTTTGGTGATAAGTGGACAGGTGATAGCGTAGGCTTTACCACCGCCGATTCTACGAACCAGTTCTGTTCCGGTGGTGATGTTGCCCCACTGGTCGCTACCACCCATTTGTAGGGTACAGTTGTTGTTTTGGAAGAGGTGAAGAAAGTCGTAGCCTTGCACTAACTGATAGGTGAATTCGGTAAAGCTCATACCTTCTGAGCCTCCACTTGAACTACCCTCGGACTCATCTGGGGTGATACGGTTCTTGACCGAATCCTTTGCCATCATATAGTTGACGGTAATGTGCTTGCCGACATCACGGATAAATTCCAGAAAAGAGAAGTCTTTCATCCAGTCGTAGTTATTGACCATGACAGCCGTATTACTCTCCATGTTTTTATTTGCGTCATCATCAAAATCAAGAAAATGAGCTAACTGTTTTTGAATAGCCGACTGGTTACGACGTAAAGTTTCTTCGTCTAATAAATTACGTTCTGCTGACTTGCCGGATGGATCGCCGATCATGCCGGTAGCCCCGCCGACTAGCGCCACGGGTTTATGCCCACAGCGTTGAAAGTGCGCGAGCAACATAATAGGAACCAAGTTGCCGATATGTAAAGAATCCGCAGTAGGATCAAAACCGACATAAGCACTACGCATAGCTTCGTTTAAGTGCTTATCAGCACCCGGCATTACATCGTGGATCATGCCACGCCATGTGAGTTCTTCGATAAAGTTTTTCATAATTCTTGCGTGTTAAGTCGGTTTTAGTGGTAAATTTACGGGCATTATATACATCATGTCGCTTTCGGGCATGGACTATTTACGGATCATATTAACAAGCATTTATGTCTTCACTTTTTCACGGTAATAAAAGCAGACTGTTCTTTCTTTTTTTGGGCTGTTTTTCGGTTGTATTATTGCTTTGTGGCTGTGAAACTCTAAGCTACTACGCACAAGGCGTTAAAGGTCATTTTCGTCTGGTTTCGCAGATTCAGCCAATAGATGAAGTGATTGGCGATACAAACACACCCGCTGATACACGCAAACTGCTGAAACAGGCAAAACTTGCCAGAGCCTTTGCGATAGAGCATTTAAAATTACCGGATAACCAAAGCTATTTGGGTTATGCAGATTTAAAACGCAAGCAGGTGACCTGGAATGTTGTTGCCACCAAACCACTTTCGATGGAGCCTTATAAATCCTGTTTTCCCGTTACAGGTTGTTTAAGTTATCGCGGTTATTTTAGTGAGGTAGCGGCAAAAAAGTTTGCGGAGCAACTGCGTAAAGATGAATATGAAACCTTTATTGGCGGCTCCACGGCCTACTCAACACTAGGCTGGTTTGAAGATCCGATCGTTAGCCCTATGCTACGCTTTGGTGAGATTAGATTGATTGAAACGTTGTTTCACGAGCTGGCGCATCAACAGCTTTATATCAAGGATGATAGTGATTTTAATGAAGCTTTTGCTACCACAATTGGACAAAATGGTGCGCGTGAGTGGTTGCGTGAAAAGCATCCCGAAGCATTGCCTCGCTACAATGAATATTTGCTTCGTTATACTGAGTTTTTGAACCTCTTAGGTGGTACTGCCAAACAGCTCAAAGCCTTATACCAGGCAGCATTCACGGATGAAAATAAACTTGAAAAAAAGCAGCAGTTGATTCATCAGTTAAGACAGGATTACCAGCAGTTTAAACAATACAATGATGGCTATACAGGTTTTGATAAATGGTTTGAAAAACCAATCAATAACCCACGTTTGGCGTTGGTTTCTGTTTATCACCAACTCGTCCCTGATTTTGAACGCTGGCTAAAAGCATGCAACAATCAATATCCTCGCTTTTATAAGACGGTCGAACGCATCGCTAATTTACCCAAAGACCAACGTACTGAAGCACTAAAACAACCCGCTAGTTGTACAAGTAACTCATCTTAAGATATGGAACCTTTAGAACGTATTATTCGCTTACATAACCTGCTGTCATCAGCACGTTACCCCATTCCCAGAGCCACACTGCAAGAACGCCTAGAGTGTTCCGAGAAAACAGTAAGAAGAAATATAGATTTCCTGCGGGACCGACTAGGTGCACCGTTGGAATATAATCAGGAGCAAAACGGTTGGTATTATCAAGCACAAGAAGCCAACTTATATGAACTGCCGGGACTATGGCTAAACGAACAGGAAATTCATGCGCTGCTTACCATCCAGCAATTACTTACCAGTCTTGATCCTGAGCTACTACAAGATGAAATAGCTCCCTTCACTAATCGCATTCGCACGTTATTGGAAAAAACCACCGGTCTGAATGCCGAGCAAGAGATTAGTCAATATATTCAATTATTGTCTACGGGAAAACGCAAAACACAATACAAATATTTCCAACCGTTGACCTCTGCAACCATTAACAAGCAGCAAATACATATCAGCTATTTTGGCCGAGGAAAAAATAAACGATCAGAAAGAAGGCTCTCCCCTGTCCAGTTATTGCATTACAAAGAAAACTGGTATTTGAGCGCCTGGTGTCATGTAAAACAGGCTATGCGAGTCTTCTCGTTGGATAAGATTGAGAGCTTAAAAATGCTTCAAGAGCCGGCAAAAAAAATAGGCTTGAAGGAAATAGAAAGCTTTACCTCCGCCTCTTTTGGGATATTCACCGGTGAAGCAAGTGAGCAAGCCATCCTTGAGTTTAGTGAAGAAGTCTCGCGTTGGGTAGCCGATGAAATATGGCATCCCGAACAACAAGGGGAATGGCTAGATAATGGAAGCTATCAGCTCTCCTTACCCTACAGTAATCCGATTGAATTAGCGGGAGAAATACTAAAGCACGGTGAGGGAATCAAGGTTATTGCTCCTCAGTCCTTGAAAG
>CAZDMX010000271.1:0-4089 GCA_964506085.1 uncultured Thiothrix sp.
TGACTACGAATAAAGCCAATGATGTAAAAAGATGAAGGAGGTTATCGTTTGGGAGGAAGCCGCTTTTGTGCCATATCCTGAAAATCAAGCTTTCGACCATTACCAATGCTGGCACCACTGCCTCCAGATGTCTCATCATAAAGCAACCCCATCTGGGTATGTCCTGCCGCAACTCGTTGTTTAGTCTCAAACAGTTTTTTATGTAATGCCCTGCTATATGGCAAAATATATGCGCGTGGAGGTTGATTGTCCTTGGGTCTAACCCATAAGTGTATGCTTCCTTTAATCTCCTTAAGTGGGTTGGGTTCCAGAATATCTGCACTGATAAGCTCAAAACGCAACGGTAATGTCTGGTCGGATGGCCAGCCCTTGCTTTGTTGTAGCCCTGTCCAGTGCAGAAAATACAGCAGGGGCAATAGTAAGGTCAATATCAGTTTACCGAGGTTGCCTCTTTTAGTTTGCAGGTGTTTACCAAACCACAACCAGATGAGCAGCATAATTGGCAGTACATAACTGATGCTGATCCAGACAGGGTACAGCGTTGAAGGGAGCGTAGTAGTAAGGTCGATCATTCAGGTATCATCGCAGGCATATGATCAAGGCCAAAAGGGGTCAAGGTAGCAGGTAGTTTGTTGATGTTATGCACACTTCCGTCTTCCTTGACAGTAAAACGCACAGCGGTAATTTCCTGATCTTGTTTATCCATCTTAATCTTTTCTCTGAAGACCGTTTCGTACTTTGGATTAATCCGGTCTATCTTGAGATCAATCGAAACGGGGCTGCTCGAATGGCGAGTATAGTAATAAAGGTTGACAATATACTCACCTGCATGACGATTTCGAATAGTGATAATCTCCTGATTAATTGGATGAACTTCCTCTTTACCATCAATCATCAAAGTATCATTAAGTTCACCTCTGTCATCCCTTTCCAGATGCAACCAACCCGCCTCTTTAGACACATAAGAAACAGTATGACCTGTGGGTGCGCGCATCCATAGATCAATATCATCGGCAAGATTTTGCGGCCAGGTCGCTGAGATAATATATTCGGCATGTTTTTCTACACTGGCACGATCAGCTTTAGGGTTGATAAATAGCAAACTAATAAGAAATAAAAAACTGAAGCCCATCAGAGTATTAAACAGCAAATCAATAAAAGGATCGACGGTTGGCGTACTGCGAGCTCTCTTAAACAGGCTTGCCATAGTTATGAGTCCTTTATCCTAAAAAAACGCAGTTGAAACTACTGCGAATGTCTATAGCACTGAATCTAAAGGTTTTCTGGAAAATGTTGACTTCACCCGTAGAGTGACTACGAATAAAGCCAAAATTTTCCAGAAATTCCATTATCTTCAGCACTCTAGTCATTCTCGCTACGTTCCAACTGAGTTTTTTAGGTTTATATTCTTTACGCTTAGTTTGATAATCTGACTAATCAGGCTATCCGCGCAACGATCCAGCCACTGGCATTGAATACCGACCAATAAGGCAGTGCCAAGACCCGTTAACGTCGTGTATAAAGCGACTTGCATACCACCGCCCATAGTGGCTAATAGATGCTGTAGAGCATCAACATCATTTTCTTTTAGTTCGTAGACCGAACTCAACATCAACACGAAGCCAATAACGGTTCCTATCAAACCAAGGCGCATCAAAATATCAGAAAGAAACCATCCTGATGTATGACCTTGATGAACTTGCTCTACTAATCGTGCCAGTAGTGGTTCGCTTTCATGTGTGTTGTTTTTTCTGCCCCAGTTTAGTAAATGTAAATGCTCCTCGGCCCAGCTTGGGTGTCCTGTATCGGCTATTTCTCTGCTGAAGGCTGCACTGTCATCTGAATCAATAAGCTGTTGGGTGTACAGCCGTTGCTTTGATAATTGCCATGCCGCTATCCCCAAATATGCAGTAACTGCGATAAACAGAAGCAAAATAAAAACTGATAAATAGGTAGAGTCCTGATGAATCAAATGCGTGAAAAGATTGAAACTCCACAGCAGATAAGCACCAAAAACTATCACACCAACGATTAGTAGCCAACCATAGAATGGGTAATGAGCATCACGTCGCATATTATTTCCTCGATGGTTGTAAGCTTTGCGAAGAAGACTGTTGAGAATCTTGTTGAATGCGTTGATTATTACGCAGACGCCACTGCCGTGCAATGACTGTGGAAATCAAAGTGGCATGAAAAAAAGCATTCCGCTGCAAAGACTGTGGAAGTTGTTTGCCGACTTCATTGGCTATAGTCACTAACTCCGATTGCTTATCCATATCCGCAAGCGCCCATGCCAGAGATAACCAGATCGCAGTAGGTGAGGGCAGCTGACTATCAGCAATTGCATGTGTGGGAGGAGACGTTAATAAACCATACGGATTGTCTTGTAACCAACGGTCATCTTTATAAAACTGCTGGTGTGCCATCAGCAATAAATTCTCTGCATTGCGTAATATCTTATCGTCACCACTGATTTGCCACCAGTCAAGCAAACCCTGAGCGACATAAACCAGGCTATCCAAACTAACATTGCCCCTATCATCCGCATCAATATTCATCAGATTTTGCAATCGTTGTTGATCAATCAACAACATCAGTTCACTAGCCAATGATTGCCCTGCCTTGGCAAGTTCGGGTGATAACTGCGCGCCATAAGCTAAACCGGAAAGCACCAATCCATGCCAGGCAAGGAGCTTTTTATCATCATACGGTTGCTGACGCTCGCTGCGTTTCTTGAGCAGGAGGGTTTTAGTGGCTTTTGTGCTTTTGCTATTTTCTCCTATTACCTTAGGCAAAATCTTCTGGCTATTATCACCTGACAATAAATTCTCAATGCTCTTTTCCCAGGGTTTGCCCAAAAGCTTATTCAACTCATGAGCAGTCCATAAATAATAGGCTCCTGCCTTATTATCACTGACAGCGGAAAGAGCCGAGGCATACAAGCCCTCCTTGTCCCTAAACTGTTCAAGCATATAAATAAGCGTCTCCTTTCCTGCCAAAATATATTCAGGTTTTTTAAACTTCTGACCTGCACGAATGAGCAGTTTTCCCATTAATGCCTGGGTATATAGCATTTGTTCATAATGAGGATTGCTCCAATCCCTATTGCTAGAATAGCGAAAAAATCCACCACCTAACTGATCACGTAAAGCACCTCTTAACATATTATCAAGAGTTATTTGTAGAAACTGACTTAAAACTGGATCAGGATTCAACGAATAAATATCAAGTAAAGCACTCAATTGCGCGACATGGGGAAACTTTTCCTTATCACCAAAGCCGCCATGTACATCATCGGACGCTCCACTGATTTGTTGTAAAAATTGAACTAGAAGCTTTTGATAATCAGGTTGATCTATCAATTGTTCCTGTTGTAGTATTTTTTTAGTACGAGCCTCTGTTGCTGCCTTGGCAAGCTGTATTATTTTTACAGAGTTAGTTTTCCATTCATGCAAAAACTTATCCAGTATTTGGCTGAACGACTCAGCACCCACATAAGAAAAACCCGCTACCGGATAGCCCTCAGGGGTCAAGATAACCGTCACAGGCCAGCCACCAAAGCCTCGTTGCTCCTCCATGAAAGCCTGTAACTGTTGATCTATAAGTGGGTCTACTTCTCTATCAATGAGAATAGGCATGAAGGACGTATTAATGATGCTTGCCAGTCGTTTATTACTAAAAGTATCGACCTTCATCCGGTAACACCAGTAACAAGAATAATATCCACTTGAAATCAAAATAGGCCGATTGTTTTTTTGAGCCTGCAAAAGCGCCTTCTGAGAGATAACACGCCAGTGAACAGGATCGTCTGCATGGGAACGGATATAAGGAGAGGGATTTGTTTTTAATATATTATTACTGTTAGCCAGAAGAGTTTCAGAACCCAGCAAACACAAACAGAGAAAAAGACAGAAAGTATTAATATTAAAAAACGACATAGATGATTTATAACAAATAATAACCATGACTACTACCTAGCTTTAACCTAAAAAACTCAGTTGAAGCGTAGCGAGAATGACTAGAGTGCTGAAGATAAAGGAATTTCTGTAAAATTTTGGCTTTATTCGTAGTCACTCTACGGGTGAAGTC
>CAZDMX010000272.1:0-4072 GCA_964506085.1 uncultured Thiothrix sp.
TATTTATCAGTTAATGCTTCACTACTATCCAATACCTTTCTATAAGAATGCTGGGGGTCTTGCTCTAGCAGTTCTTGTTCCGGTGCGATACGTCGTGTCACAAACATCAACAAACTAATAACCACCAGTAATAAAGCAGATCCCGCAAGTAATGCATAATCTTCAAGGTGTAGCAGTGTATAAAGCACCGCATATAAGCCAACTAAAAGCACACCAATCCATAATGCTCGCCGTTTCTTTTTCAAGATGGCCATAGAATAAAGGGTGATTAACAAGATAGTTACCCCAGCGGCAATCAAATACGCAAACAGGAAGCGAATATGCTCCGCAAGTGATACCAGTAACAAATAGAAAAGGCTGAGCGCCAGCCCAATCAATACATATTGAACAAAGTGTGGTTTGGCTTTAACGGTTAACTCAAAAATGAGGAAGGTGATATAGGTCAGAACAATCAATAAAATCCCGTACTTGGTTGAGCGAGATATTTTCGAGTACAAAGTAACGGGCTCAAATAAGTCTACACCCGTGGTGAAGCGAGTGAGATCATAGCGAGCAGAGTGTTTTGAAAAGTTTTCGCCCATTTCCCAATGCTGTGGATAATTTCTGGCAAGATTAGGTATTTGCCATTTTGCGGTAAAACCTTCTGCGGATATTTCTTTTTCTTTGGGTAGTACTTCACCTTGAAAACTGGGATGCGGCCAGCTTGATGTTATTTTGGCCTTACTCACTACCCCAAGAGGTGCAAACCTGATGCCTTTACTGCCATTCATTGAGATATGCATTCTAAAGGTAGGCAAAGGTGTTTGTGGTTCTAGATTCAGGATCGGCGCATGAAAGCCATTATTAACAAGATGTGGAATTTTAGTGCCGGGGTTAATAGCAATGCTGGAGCCATCCCAGTTCATTCTGGAGGTTTCTGTGATCGCTTTGGTGTCGCTTAAACCCACAGATATCCAAGCCTTATTCCACTTGATTGTGCAGTTGCGGCTACAGCTATCAAGCAAGTGCGCAATATTAAAATGCCCCTGCAAGGTAGTGTCTGCGGCATAGACGAGAGAGTTATAGATACCACGTTTACGGTATTGTTCTTTTAAATCTGCGGTTATCTCTAATTCCTGAGGTAGGATTAGAATGGTTTTTTCGGTAAAAATGTCTTTACTGATCGTTTTACTTTCGCCACTTTTATCAGTCACCGTATTAACGGTCGTTTTATGCTCGACATAAGGCACGACAAGCAATGGCCCAATCAGGGTTTGCTGTCTTCCCCAGCTACTGGCAATATCATTCAATACATTGGAATAACGCGAGCTACGCTCTTTAATCGTTTGATCCACTAGCGACAATGGAATCAACATCAGCAATGAAAGAATGGCAATCATGATGGTGCGAAAACTAAGTGATTGCGTAATGCGCGAGAGCATATTTGTAGATTTCATAAAATAGTAGTTTCTGAATTACCAGCAAGAATAGGCGAAATACTATAGCATAGCGTTTTCTTTTTACTAGATGAGACCTTGGCACGAAAGATATGACGGATAAAAATGGCCAATTACTCTCATTTTTCCCTCGGCATACTTTCGAGCCAAGGTCTCAAGATATTAGGTAAGCAACACAATGTTAGTGTTAGGAATAGAATCCTCCTGTGATGAATCCGCTGTAGCTTTGTATGACACCGATAAAGGACTCCTTGCGCATGAGCTTTATAGTCAGGTTGAATTGCATGCAGAATATGGCGGCGTTGTGCCGGAACTTGCTTCCCGAGATCACATTCGCAAAATCACCCCGTTAATAAAAAGCATTCTCGCCAGTAAAGATTTAACGCTGAATGACCTACAGGGTATTGCCTACACAGCAGGTCCCGGGTTAATAGGCGCATTGCTGGTTGGTGCATCAATAGGGCGCTCACTAGCATGGGGCTTACAAATCCCTGCGGTAGCTGTACACCATATGGAAGGCCATTTGTTAGCTCCTATGCTAGAAGAAGTACAACCTGAGTTTCCTTTTGTAGCATTACTCGTCTCCGGTGGGCATACCATGCTGGTAGAAGTCAAAGCCATTGGCGATTACACCATTCTGGGTGAATCTCTGGATGATGCTGCCGGTGAAGCTTTTGATAAAACAGCTAAAATGCTCGATCTCGGTTATCCAGGCGGCCCTGTTTTGGCTAAATTGGCAGAACAGGGAGAAACCGGCATCTACAAATTCCCACGACCTATGGTAAATCGCCCCGGTCTGGATTTTAGTTTTAGTGGTCTAAAAACATTTACCCGTAATACATGGGACAACTCAACACAAACCGAGCAAGATAAAGCCAATATAGCCAGAGCTTTTCAAGATGCAGTAGTGGAAACCTTGTTTATTAAATGCAGACGCGCACTTGAGCAAACAAGCTGCACGAATCTGGTGGTTGCTGGTGGCGTGGGAGCTAATAAGCACTTACGTGAAAAATTGCACACGCTGGAAGCCAAAGTGAGTTTCCCCAGACTTGAATTCTGCACAGATAATGGCGCAATGATTGCCTATGCTGGGGCTATGCGCCTAAACGCAGGACAATCAGAAGAGGCTGTCATTACCCCCCGTCCACGCTGGTCGCTTAGTGAACTGGGAGGGGTAAGTTAAATCCCTTGAGGTTGGTTGTTATCAAACTACTAGCAAATAGCTTACTGCTTACTAAAAACTATCTTTCCATCGTCTATATCGACATAGATAGCATCGCCACTTGAGAATTCCCCACCCAATATCAACTGTGCCAGAGGATTCTCAATTTCACTCTGTATGGCGCGCTTCAAGGGGCGTGCACCAAATACAGGATCAAAGCCTTCTTCAGCTAACAAATCAAGTGCCGCTTCACTAAAGTCTATGGATAACTCATTACCTTTTAGACGCGTGTTTAACAGGTTGAGCTGTATGGCAGCGATCTTGCGAATCTCTTCTTTGCCAAGAGGCCTGAAGACAACACTATCATCTATACGGTTAATAAACTCTGGACGAAAATGTGAGCCAACAATTTCCATGACAGCTTTTTTCATAGCGTCATAGTTCTCTTCGCCAGCCATGGATTGGATCACATCAGAGCCAAGGTTGGATGTCATGACAATCACCGTATTACGGAAATCAACAGTTCGACCTTGACCATCAGTCAAACGTCCATCATCGAGTACTTGTAGCAAGACATTAAATACATCAGGATGCGCTTTCTCAACTTCATCCAGTAAGACGACAGAGTAGGGCTTACGACGCACTAATTCTGTTAGGTAACCACCTTCTTCATAACCCACATATCCAGGAGGAGCACCAATCAGGCGTGCAACAGAATGCTTTTCCATGAACTCGGACATGTCAATACGCACCATCGCATCAGGCGTATCAAACAGGAAGGTGGCTAGTGCTTTTGTCAATTCTGTTTTACCCACACCTGTTGGCCCCAGAAACAAGAAAGAACCATTAGGACGATTGGGATCAGATATCCCCGCACGTGAACGACGAATAGCATTGGATACGGCGATAACAGCTTCATCTTGCCCAATAACCTGTTTGCTGAGTTCATTCTCCATGCGCAACAGTTTGTCACGTTCACCTTCAAGCATTTTGGAGATAGGAATACCCGTCCAGTGTGAAACAATTTCGGCAATTTCTTCGTCAGAAACTTTATTTCGCAAAAGCTGGAAATCATCAGTCACATCGTTTTCGCTAGCTACTTCCAGCTGTTTCTCTAATTCAGGGATTCGCCCATACTGTAATTCAGACATGCGTTGTAGATCACTGGCTCGGTGTGCTGTTTCTAGCTCAATACGAGCTTGGTCAAGTTCTTCCTTAATATGTGCTGTACCTTGCACAGCCGCCTTCTCTGCTTTCCATATTTCTTCAAGATCGGAAAATTCTTTTTCAAGCACACTGATTTTATCTTCAAGTTCGGCAAGGCGTTTTTTAGACGCATCATCTGTCTCTTTCTTGAGCGCTTCACGTTCAATTTTGTACTGGATAAGCTTACGTTCTAGCTTGTCCATAGCATCCGGCTTGGAATCAATTTCAAGCCGGATTTTTGATGCAGCTTCATCAATCAGATCAATTG
>CAZDMX010000273.1:0-4053 GCA_964506085.1 uncultured Thiothrix sp.
GAGTACCTGTTATTTTTTTCAGAGTATCAATAAAAGCGTCATTACCACAAGGCAATCCCTTGTTTGCATTTCTCCTTAGTATTTTCAGATGCATTTCATCTTCTGGTAGTTTCAACTGAGTTTTTTAGGTTAATTAGTTGTAGGCTATCATCTTGCGCAGATTAACGCGTAGTACAGTTAATACCAGTAAGTAGATGACTATTGCAGCAACCAGCAAAGCAGATAAGGCACCGACACGCGACCAGATCAAGGCACTCTGCCACCATTCATCTGCGGGCATCAGATAAACAATCCCAGTCGCCATTATGGCAACCGATAGCGCTATCTTCAGAAAATAGCCCAAATAGCCTTTTTCCATGCTAAGTACATCTTGCTTATGTAGCATGTAATAAAGCAATCCTGCATTGATATAAGCAGCTAGTGCCACCGCAAGTGCTAAACCAGCATGTGGGCCAATATAGCCCAGTTGATACCATGGATAGACGATGACAGCACTGAGGATAATATTAGCAAAGACGGAGAAGATACCTATTTTCACAGGGGTTTTGGTATTTTGTCTTGAGTAGAAACCAGGCGCTAGTACTTTAACCAACACAAATGCAGGTAATCCGAATGAATAGGTTATGAGGCTTAGGCTGGCCATCTCGACATCATGCCATTGACTGGTATTATAAAAAACGGTCACTAAAATAGGCTTTGCAAGAATCATCAAACCCACCATCGCCGGAATCGCTACCAATAAAGCGAGCTTAATCGCCCAGTTCAGCATCGCTTTAAAAGATTCTGCATTAGTGTTGGCGTACTCTTTCGAAAGTTTGGGCAAGATAACCACTCCTAATGCCACCCCGAACAAGGCAAGAGGAAACTCTACAAAACGATCAGAACTGTACAGCCAGGATATTGATCCTGCTCCTAATAAAGAAGCAATAATGGTATTTAGTAGTAAATTTATTTGTGCAACGGAAGAACCAAACAATGCAGGAGCCATCAGTTTGAGAACCTTTTTCACCCCTTCGTGACCACGTTTGTAGCGGAATTTTGGAATGAGTCCTAAGCGGTATACAGCCGGAAGTTGAAATGCTAACTGGGCGATTCCTCCGATAACGACACCCCACGCTAATGCTGTAATCGGTTCTTCAAAGTAAGGCGCAAAGAACACCATACTCATAATCATGACAACATTAAGTAGTACCGGAGTGAAAGCAGGGATGGCAAATTTACCCCAAGTATTTAAGATACTGCTGGCTAGTGCGGAGAGTGAAATAAAGAAAATATAGGGAAAAGTGATCCTCAATAATGATGCCGCAAGCTCAGGCTTTGCATTCGGTTCAGACTGAAACCCAGGCGCAAATATTATCATTAGAATAGGTGCTGCAATAACACCGACAATACTAATAACAAATAATATTAATGCTAGTGTGGTCGCTACGTGATCCAGTAAATCATGCAAGGCTTCTTTGCTTTTGGTTTCTTTGTATTCAGTTAATACGGGTACAAATGCGAGTGAAAAAGCACCTTCAGCAACAAATCTACGCAGTAAATTTGGAATTTTATTAGCGGCAAGAAAAGCATCTGTCGCGCCGCCTACGGGGAATAGATGAAACAACACCATATCGCGAACTAAACCCAATATGCGAGAGATCATAGTCATCCCGCTGATCGCTGCACTAGAGCGTAATATGCTTGCCATCAGTAGCTTGTCCTGCTATTTGCCCGGTGCTTGGTTTCGTTACTTAATCGTTGCATGGGTTGAGTTGATTTTCGGGTGGACAATGGACGATTGACGTAATAGCTTGCGCCCCGCCTCAATGAGTAGGTCAACCTTATCATCAGGCAGTTCCAGTGAGGTTTCTAGCAAGGATAATTCGGTAGCTTCCTTGGAAGAAAGTTGATTGAAATTGAGTTCAGTCATTTGAAACTCTATGTCTCCACAACGTGCGGAACGAGTTTCGGCGCACCGACCTTTTCTTACTTGTGCTTTCCAAACAGGAAAGCGGTTTTTGAGCAGGTTTAATGTCTCACGATTATAGCGTCTTGACTGGATGGTAGTGACTGCACCTAAAATCGTTGATGTTCCAGGCGACCGTTGTTTTTTCCCTATGCTTGGAGGTATGGCATCAGAGGCATTAACAACAATAAATATAATTTTATGATTATTGGTCATTTTGTTTGCTTTCATTAAAGACCAAAAGTCATTGTCACTTTCTTCAACTAGATGGATCAAAGAACGAATACCCAGATTATCCACGACTCCTCCATCAACAAGATGTAAAAAAGATTGGTAACGTCTACCCGTTTTTGCAGGTGCTACGCCAGTATCAATCTCACATTCACCTGAATAATTTTTCATCACAATGGGAGAGAATACTACAGGTACTGCTGATGAAGCTACCACTGCGCGACCTACCGGATAAGAACTTATATCCGAACACAACCTTTTGAAGTTCTTTTTAGTGAAGGAGAAGCCACGTCCTGAGGCTAAATCAGTGGCATTGATGATGATTCTAGGGCCATCTCGACGAAAATCTGCATAGCGTTTCCTACCAAAAATGGTATCGGCATAATAATCAGCGGCCAGATCACTACGTTCGTATAATGCAGGTGCAAGCTTTATCCAGTTTGATGGAGAAAACAGAAGGTATTTAAGTAGGCTGCTTTGTACCGGACGTTTCAGAAAGCGCGCTTCAAAGTCATCAAAGATTTGTTTGCCATGAAGTCCGTAGTAAGCGGCTGTGAAACTACCACCGGAAACGGAGGAGATAAGATCAACTTCATCGAGCATACTTGTTTGAGTCGCTCCGCGAGCTGTAGATGGAATATGATCTAGCTCTTTTAATACACCGTAAGAAAATGCAGCCGCACGCGTACCGCCACCAGAGAACGTCAGAATCAATGTTAAATCATCTGATTTCCTGATACTGGAGCTAGTCATTTTTTTGGTTAGACTGGCCTTGTGAGAGTTCAGTTGAAGCGGGTCATTTAACGGGGGGGAGGTGAGGGTGCTACAACCTGTAAGGGCGAATAAAAGGCCTAAGGTGATAATATATTTAATCATAATAGGTATATTACATCTTATGGTTAAATTATTTTGATCTATTTTATCGCATATTTTTGATAAGTTTAAGTATTATGATTCGATTATTCTGCCAATAAACTTTCTACTTGGTTCACTAGTTTTGGCAACTTGGTTTCCAAAATACTCCAAACAAGCCTATCATCAATATCTGCATATCCATGAATCAGTATATTTCTAAACGATATTATCTGTTGATAATCATCAATTTTATTCACGGTTATATTATCTATCTGTGATAGTTTGTTCAGTGCTTCACCAATAATCTCAAACTGTCTCTCTACAGCAGATTTGAGTAATTCATCAGAAGAATAGTCATCCCATTTCTTATTTTTTAATAAATCTGGTGATTTTTTGTGCTGATTGTGAAATATCGTAGATCAATTTTTTGCTTTCAAGCCGCATATAAGAATGTCCTGTCAGTTTCTATACTTTCAAGAAAATATGGGTTCTTGATGGTTGAGCTAATGACCAGCTCTATCGGCAGCTTGAACAAATTTTGTAATGCTTTTTGCAACCCAAAATAGTTATCAGCATAGGCTGAAATACCCTCTGGGTTAAATTCAACCAGAAAATCGATATCACTTCTTTTCGGGTTAAAAGTACTCTTTGTCACTGAGCCAAAAACTTCTAGCTTTGCTACATGAAACTGCTGGCAAAGTCGTTGTATGTCTTTTTTCCTGTCTTTAACAATTTTGTTCATTTTAAGTTTCTAGTTTCAAAAGTTGATGATGCCAAGAATACAGCAGTGACTATAACATGACATAGATAATCAAAAATTGAGGATAGAGCTTCCAAACTACTCGCTACAGAAGGAAGTTAATATGCCTGATATTGGGTTTACTGAGTGGCATGATCGGGAAATTTCTTAAACTAAGAAAGCTACTGAAAGTCCCATAAATATCATAACCTGTACTTATTGAAGTCGTTAAATATTTAGTGCTTTGCTTGCAAATGACTTAAAAGCGTATGCAGAGCGA